>CAYZLP010001019.1:0-2230 GCA_964478635.1 uncultured Caldilineaceae bacterium | reverse complement strand
GACGGACCAGATCGGCATTCTGAAAGCCGTGGGCGCGAGCAGCCGCCAGGTCTTCATGCTCTATTTCGCCATCGTCCTGGCCTACGGTCTGCTGGCCCTGTTGATCGCGCTGCCCCTGGGCGCGCTGGGAGCGCAAGTCTTGGGGACGTTCCTGCTGGACACGTTTGACGCCCAGGGAACCTTTGCCCTTTCGCCCCTGGCCGTGGTTGCCCAGGTGATCATCGCGCTGGTCACTCCCTTGCTGGCCGCGCTGGGGCCCATCACTACGGCGGCAAACATCAGCGTGCGCGAGGCCATCAGCAACTACGGCCTCCAGGCCGAGCCCAGCGCCCTGGACCGTCTGCTGGCCCACTTCCGCCGCCTGCCCCAACTCTTCTCGCTGACGGTCTCCAACACCTTCCGCCACAAGCGGCGGGTTCTGTTGACTCAGGTCACGTTGGTTCTCAGCGGCATCATCTTCATGACCGTCATGAGCGCGCGGGATGCGACCCTCCACACCTTTCAGGACGTCGTGTTCTCGATCCTGCGCTTTGACGTCAACCTAACCCTGGAGGACGCCGAGCGGATCGACCGGATCGAGCGTCTGACCCTGAGCCAGCCCGGCGTCCGTGAGGTGGAGCTATGGCAGCTCAGCGGTGGAACCTTGCGCCCGGGCGGCCGGCCGGAATCGAACGACGATGAGGGCGTGTCACTCTTCGGTGTGCCCCTGCCCACCGAACTCTACCGGCCCCAGATGCAGGCCGGCCGCTGGTTGAATCCGGACGACACCTATGCCATCGTCCTCAATCAGAAGCTGGCCGCCGACGTCGGCGTCGGCATCGGCGATACAGTCACCTTTTCTACTCGGCTCTCCGAAGAATCGGAATGGCAGGTGGTGGGGCTGCTCTTTGATCCGGTCGTTACGAATTCGGCCCACGTGCCCCGCGCCATGCTGCTCACGGAGTTGGCGACGCCCAATCGGGCCAACACCATCTGGATCCAGACCGATTCATCGGATCCGACCACCCAAGATGCCGTCGCCCGTGCCCTGCGCGACCTCTATGGTGACCAGAAAATCGATCTGTCCGCCACTTCGGTCTTTGGCCAGGACACGGCCGCGGAGATCATCGACAACGTCATGTCCCAGTTCAACGTCATCATCACGCTCCTGGCCACCATGGCCGTCGTCATCGGCGTCGTGGGCAGCATCGCCCTGGCGGGCGTGCTCTCATTGAACGTGATCGAGCGCCGGCGCGAGATCGGCGTGCTGCGGGCCATCGGGGCCACCTCCCGCGTTGTCGCGGGGCTCTTTGTAGGTGAAGCGCTGCTTCTGGGCTGGTTAAGCTGGCTCATTGCCCTGCCCTTGAGCTTGCCGGCCGGTCGCCTCATGGTGGAAGGGCTGAGCGCTGCCGTCGATCTGAATCTGGTCTATATCTACCGGCCGGCGGGCGCATTGGTCTGGCTCCTGATCATCACCCTCTTGGCCGTCGGCGCCAGTTGGCTCCCGGCGCGTGCGGCCAGCCGCATCAGCGTGCGCGAGAGTCTAGTCTACGAATAGCCGCGCGGCCATCCCGGCGTCACGCCCTTTCCGCCGGCGGACGGCAAAGATAGGATGGAGTCAAGAATAGCGCTTCGCCTTATCGTCGGTCCGCAATCAGGGCAGGAGATCGATGACGACCTGCACCGCAATTGTCTGCTGTGCTTCGCGCGATATGGTTGCGGGGTTATCGCCCTTCTGAAACCCATACCAACCAAACTGGGCGTGATTGCCCCCTGCAATGGGAACCAGTCGCAGCGACGGTGGCAGCAAAGGCAGCGATTGCTCGATTTCGTCTTGCGTGACGAGCCCATCGAGCGTGCCATAAACCGAAGCAACCGGAAGCGATGAATCGCTCAGATCGGTGGTTCCCCCAACGTACGCAGCCCACAGCGTCAATCCCACCACCCGTTCCGGGTAACGACTCACAAATCTTGCCGCCATAGAACCGCCAGCGGAATGCCCGACCAGAGACCAGGAACCGATCGCCGGGAAGGCGTCCATAACTGCCCTGGCCCGATTGGGAGCCAGCACGGCAAGATTCAGGGGCATGGGCACAATTACCGTCAGATAGCCGGCCGCAGCCATGGCGCGTGCCTGGGGTGCATAGGCTCGCGGGTCTACTCTTGCGCCTGGGTAGATGATGATCCCGATATCAGGGTTCTGCTCAGCGGGTGTGAAGACAAGCCAGCGCTCGGTAGAAACGTGGACTTC
>CAYZLP010001018.1:0-2237 GCA_964478635.1 uncultured Caldilineaceae bacterium | reverse complement strand
AAACCGAGTTTCGCATAATAATTACGCGTGCCTATGGCACTGATGACGGCCAGGTTCCCATAACCCGCTTCACGCGTCATTGCTTTCGCTTTTTCGACCAGCTCCGTTCCCAGGCCCATATGCTGTGCTTCGCCGCGGCTCTCTTCGCCCAGGTCCAGAGCCGGACCATAGACATGCACTTCGCGGATCATGGCGTGATCCGCCAGCTCGGGAAGCGGGTGCGGCTGCCCGCGATCGGGGAAGGAAAGGCGTAGAAAACCGGCGATACGTTCATCGGCCGTCTCAAAGCTGAGAAAATGCTCCACCGTGCCATCCGTCTCGTAGCTGTCGATGCGAAGATGTAAATCGCCGCGGCTGACGGTTTGGCGTCGAATTTCGCGCTTACGAATATCAACCAGCGGCAGGCCCTCTTTTTTCATTTTATTCTGCGCAATCTGGCGCATATTGGCTTTCTTATTGCCGGCCACGACATGCGTCGTGGGAAAGTCGCGAATGACGCGGTTCAGACGCACCCAGCGCGGCGTCTGCGCCATACAGGCCACGAGCACATCACGCACCTCATCTTCGCTGTAAGGCCGGTATTCGCCGCGCTGCCAGTATTCGTAAAGCTCAGCATTCTCGACCAGGATGCAGGGGTAAATCTTCAATTCGTCCGGTCGAATGGCCGCATCGCTCCACAGGCGGCCGTAATCTGCGACATCACTTTCCGGCGTCGCGCCCAGCAGGTTGGCCATCCAATGGCCGTGAATCTTGAAGCCGGCCAGCCGCAGCAGTCGGAAAGCATCGCGTGTCGCCTGCACATCATGGCCGCGGTTATTCAATGCCAGGATGTGTTCATCCAGGCTCTGGATGCCCACCTGCACCTTGGTTACGCCCAAAAAGCGCAGCCAGCGCAGCTCTTCCTCGTCAATGCGGTCCTGTCGCGTTTCCACCACCAGCCCGACGTTGCGCCGTTGAGTATTGCTGTTGATTGCCTGCGCTTCAGCCAGGGTCTCTGCTTCAATGCCGTTCATGGCGTCGAAACAGCGTTTGACAAACCATTCCTGGTATTGGCGTGTGTAGCTGGACCAGGTGCCGCCCAGGATGAGCAGTTCGATCTTCTCCGCCGGATGGCCGATCTGTTCCAGGGCGCGAATGCGAGCCATGGTCTGGGCATAGGGATCAAAACCATGTCGTTCCGCGCGCTGCGCCCCCGGCTCATCGTGCAGGTAGCTCTTAGGCATGCGCACGTCGGTGGGGCAGAAGATACATTCGCCGGGGCAGGGATAAGGTTTGGTCAGCACGGTGACGACGGTCACCCCCGCCTGCGAGCGCGTGGGTTTCATTTGCAGGGCGGTGCGTATTTCGGGATCAAAGGCCATCAGCCCGGCCGCGCAGAGCTGCTCGTAGACGCTGAGCAGCTGTCCCTTGTTCAACCAGGGAAGCCCCTTCGACACGTACTTGCGCATAGTACGGTTATACTTCTGGCCGCTCAACGGCCGTTCCCGGTCCAGCGCCTCAATCAACGCCACAAAAAGCGCTTCTTGACCATCGATTGCGATTGGCCCGCGTAGGGCGTACCAGTCGCCATCCTCGATGTCATCGAGGGGAATTGTTATGCGGCGATCCTTTTCCATTTTCTAGTATTGCAGCGCCAGGGCCACGATGCCCATCCACGGCAGCAGTTTGAACTCGCCCGCTTTCAGCGCCTTTATTACTTCGTCCCTGCCAAGCAGGAGCAGCTCCTGCTCTTCCAGATCATCGGCGTCGATCCCAGCTACTTTCCTCGCATCTATGGCCAGAAAATAGTGAGCAGCCCCCGCGCCGCGATTGCCGTCAATGGGGAAACTGCCCAGTGAAACCCAATTCTCCGCACTGTAGCCGGTTTCTTCCAACAACTCCCGCTTGGCGGCGGCCAGCGGATCTTCTCCCGCTTCGAGATAACCACCCACCGGGGCCAGTGACGGGCCGTCCACGCTGTATTTCGTCTGCCGGAAAATGAGGTATTTTCCCTCTGTTGTAACGGCCAATATATTGGCGAAGTCCGGGGTCACAATCCACGGCCAATCTTCGATAATACGGCCGTCCGGCAGTTCAATCGTATGATCCTCTACGCGCAGATACTTGCCCTTATCCAGGATCGTCTTGCGTGATAACGTTTTCCAACTATCCATTAGCTTAACTCGCCAAGCAGGTCAACCATCGTGCGCAGCGTGTCCGCGTCAAAGACGGTCAGGTTCATCGTTGTTACCGGGCTG
>CAYZLP010001017.1:0-2237 GCA_964478635.1 uncultured Caldilineaceae bacterium | reverse complement strand
GGCTCCATGACCCTGGGCATCGTCAGTGGTTTGGGACGGAGCCTTCCCTCCCAGCGGGGCGCGTTGGGCTCTACGTATTCGTTGCCCGAGGTCATCCAGACCGACGCGCCCATCAATCCGGGTAACTCGGGCGGTCCCTTGCTCAATCTCTTTGGCGAAGTGATCGGCGTCAACGCCGCCATCGCCTCGGAGACGGGTGTGGGCAGCGGCGTCGGCTTTTCCATTCCGGTGGCCGCCGTGGCCCAAGTCGTGCCGCGCCTCGTTGCGGACGGCGTCTATGAGTACGCTTATCTGGGCGCCAGCTTTGATAACGAGATTTCTTTGAGTGACTTGGGGGTCTACGGGCTGGATCAGACGCGCGGCGCCTACGTTCTCGGTGTGAATCAGCCCGGCCCGGCGGCCCGGGCCGGGCTCGTGGCCGCGAATCCCAACAACGGACGGGGCGGTGATCTGATCATTGCCATTGATGGCCAGTCGGTGAGTGATTTCGACGACCTCAACCGCTATCTGGTCTTCTATACCCAGCCCGGCCAGACTGTGCAGATGACGGTGCTGCGCGATGGCGACACGATTGTGCTGCCGTTGGAACTCGGTGTGCGACCGTAGGGCGTATGCCGCACACCTTGGGTGTGTCAATTGCTCTCTACCCACTGCGCACTGGTTCATGATGCATTAAACGCAGGCTGAGCTTGTCGAAGCCGGATCAACCCGGCTTCGACAAGCTCAGCCTACGGTTCGCGCGCGGTTGCGCGCAAGAGTTGCCGTTCTTGACCTTCCGGCGGCGTTGTGCGACCATGCCGGGGTCGTCCAACATCCATACCGTCACCGCCGGGAGCGATCCCCTGTGGGTCAACTGCTTTCCATCTTTTTCAACATTCTGGCGCCCGTTTTCAGTCTTGTCCTGATCGGCTATATCGCCGGGCCGCGTTTGGGCATCGAAGCGCGATCGCCCTCGCGTATGGCCTACTATATCCTCGTCCCGCCCTTTATTTTCAACGTCTTCAAGGATGCCGAAATCGAGGCCGATCTGGCCCTGCGCATGAGCGCCTATATCCTGGTCGTCACCTTTGCCACGATTGCCATCGCACTCTTCATTGCCCTGGTCATCCGGCGCACGTCCCCGCCCATGACGGCGGCCTACGTGTTGCTGGCTACCTTCGGCAATGTGGGCAACTTCGGCTTGCCGATCATCCAGTTTCGCCTGGGTGAGGAGGCCCTGCTGGCTGCGTCGCTCTACTTCATTATCATCTTGACGCTGGGCTTCGTTATCGGCGTAATTGCCGCCAATTGGTTCCGCGGCGGTGGATTGCAGGCGATCTGGAAAGCCTTTACCACGCCGGCCATTCTGGCCCTCCCCCCGGCGGCCATCGTAAACTATTTCAATCTGCCCGTGCCGATCTTTATCGACCGCGCGGTCACGCTCATGGCCGGCGCTCTCATTCCCGTGATGCTAATTACGCTTGGGGTACAGTTGTCGGGCATGGGCAGCGTGCGGGTGAGCCTGGACGGCGTGCTGGCCGGCTCGGTGCGACTCGTCGCCGGGCCGATCCTGGCCATTGCGCTCGCCGCGCCCTTCGGCCTCACCGGGATCGAACGGGGCGCGGGTATTCTCCAGGCCAGCATGCCGGCCGCCGTTCTCACCACGCTCATCGCGCTGGAGCACGATCTCATCCCGGACTTCGTGACGACGAGCGTCCTCTATGCCACCCTGGCCAGTTCGGTGACGCTGACGATCGTCCTGGCGTTGATCTAGAATGACAATTCGATGTTTTGCGGGTAGAGACGTTGCACTGCAACGTCTCTACGGGTCGGTCGTGTATCGGGGTGCGTCGGGTTCAGACGCCTAGCCGGTAACCGATGCCCCGCACGGTGAGGACATACCGGGGTTGATTGGGCGTCTCTTCGATTTTGCGACGCAGGCGATTGATATGAACGCGCAGCGCGTTAATGCGGGCGCTTGCGGTTGTCGCATCTACGCACATGGCCAGCTCCTCCAGCGTAACGACATCGCCCTGCGCTTCTTCCAGCTTTTGGAAGATGGACCGCTCCACGGCCGATAGGCGGTATTTCCAGTCTTCATAGGGGATGCGACCGAACGCTCGTGCCGTATAGAGCCCGGGGATGATTTTTTCGTTGCGGTCCAAGTCGCGCACGGTAGCCGTCCAGCCGGCCCGACGGGATTGGAAGAGGCGTTGGACGCGCATGACCAGTTCGCCGCCGGTCACGGGCCAGACCAC
>CAYZLP010001016.1:0-2238 GCA_964478635.1 uncultured Caldilineaceae bacterium | reverse complement strand
ATCTCCTTGCGCAGTTCCTTGGCCATCTTGTCCAGGTCGAGCTTGGTGACAATGTCGCGTACGGCTTCGGCGCCCATGCCGGCCGTAAAGACGTTGCCCCAGCGATCCTGCAGTTCGCGATAGCGGGTTTCGGTGAGGAGCTGCTTCTCTTCCAGGCTCTTCAGTTCCTCCAGGGCGGCATCCATTTGGGCCCGCACCCGGTCTTTCTTGGACTCGATATCATCCCGCAATTCGCCGATGTCGGCCCCCAACTCGCGGCGCACATGGTCGCGTTTGGCGGCAATCAGCATGCGAATGTCGGCCTTTTCTTCGTCCGACTCGGTCTGCAGTTCGTTGAGTCGCTCTTGCACCAGGTTGTTGATGGCGGTCTCGTGGTCGGCGGAGATGGTCTCACCTTCCTGGATTACCACCTTTTCAGCCCATTCGAAGGACTTGTCCTCGTCGGCCTTCTTTCCCACGCGATTGCCGATCCAGGTCTGGAGGGATTGGGCATCGGCAATGGCCTTGGACGATTCGGAGTTGATCCGCTCGTCCAGGCGCTCGATCTCGGCGTTCTCTTCTTCGTCCAGTTCGCCCAACGCCGCCTCGAGTTGTCCCTCCAGTTCGGTGGAGCGATCCGAGACATCGCTTTCAATGCGCGACAGGCGCATGGCCAGTTCCCGTTCGTGGCGCTGAATCGCGCGGCTGCGAGCGTCCTCGTTGACGTTGGTAATGATGTACTGGGCAAAATAGAGCACCCGCTCCAGATGCCGGGGGCTGATGTTGAGCAGCAATCCCAGGCGGCTGGGCACGCCTTTCACATACCAGATGTGGCTAACGGGTGAGGCCAGTTCGATGTGGCCCATGCGCTCACGGCGCACCCGGCTCGGCGCAACCTCGACACCGCATTTATCGCAGATAATGCCCTTGTAGCGGACGCGCTTGTACTTGCCGCACGCGCACTCCCAATCTTTCGTCGGGCCGAAGATGCGCTCACAGAAAAGGCCGTCGCGCTCGGGTCGCAGGGTGCGGTAGTTGATCGTCTCCGGCTTGGTGACCTCGCCAAAGCTCCACTCGCGAATCTGTTCCGGCGAGGCCAGCGAAATGCGGATGGCATCAAAATTTTTGACTTCCATAGTTTATGTCTGATCTCCCGTTCTATATGACACAAGGAGATTAGAGATTGGAGACTAAGAGATTAGGAGACTGGACGACCTGTATCGTCGCAATCTCTAATCTCTCAATCCCTTAATCTCCCAATCTCTGCAGTTATTCGCTACTCCGCCCCATGGGGCTCGGCACGTTCAGGCTGAAGCCCAGCTTCGGCAGGCGGTCGTCGCCTTCGTCCTTACCGAACTGAATCACCTCGTTCTTCTCGTTGATAACCTCAACCGAGAGGGCCAGGCTCTGCAGTTCCTTGACGAGCACCCGGAAGCTCTCCGGCACGCCGGGGCTCTGAATCGGCTCGCCCTTGACGATGGCTTCGTAGGTCTTGACACGACCGCTGACGTCATCCGACTTGACGGTGAGCATCTCCTGCAGGATGTGGGCAGCGCCGTAGGCTTCCAGCGCCCAGACCTCCATCTCACCGAAACGCTGACCGCCAAACTGCGCCTTACCACCCAGGGGCTGCTGGGTAACGAGGCTGTAGGGGCCAGTGCTGCGCGCGTGGACTTTGTCCTCGACCAGGTGATGCAGCTTGAGCATCTGGACCACGCCGATGGTGACGGGCGAATCATATGCTTCGCCGGTCTTGCCATCGTACAGTTTCTGCTTGCCCGTTGTGGGCAGCGGCCAGCCGATGCGCCGGCTGAGCGCCATGGCCACATCCTCAAGCTCGTCATCCTTCAGGTCGGCGGCATCTTCTCCGTGATAGCTCATCCACTCACGCAAGGCGATGTGGCGGGCAGCCAGGTTGCTCTCTGCAGTGGTGCGGGTCACCATAAAGCTGTCGGGCCAGAGCATCTCCGGCGCGTACCCGCGCTCCCGCAGCCATTCGCGCAATACGGCCTGGCGAGCATACGAGCGATCTTCGAAGATCAGCTGTCCTTCATACCCCAGCGGCTCCAGCCACTCGAGCAGATATGCCAGCCGCGCATCGTCTTCGTCGCGAATCTCTTCGGCCGCGATCTCCTCTTCGTTGATCCAGGCCCAGGCACGCTGGGTGGCATCGACCCAGGCGCGATCTACGAGCCAGGCTCGGGCCAGTTCGGCTTCAATTTCCTCTTCTTTGGCGCCGTCGAAGACAGGCGTCTCGGC
>CAYZLP010001015.1:0-2243 GCA_964478635.1 uncultured Caldilineaceae bacterium | reverse complement strand
CAGGAAGGCAAGCACACCTGCATAGCGGTAAGACTCAACGGGGTATAGCGGCAGCACGAGCCGGAGCAAACCGTAGCCGCCCATCTTCAGGAGCACGCCGGCCAGGATCATCGAGCCGGCGGTGGGCGCCTGCGTGTGCGCGTCGGGCAGCCAGGTGTGGAAGGGCCAGATCGGCACTTTGATGGCAAAGGCGATCAGAAAGGCCCAGTAGCCGATGGTCTTGACCGCATTGACCGACAGCCCGGTCGTGGGCAGGCGTGTGCCCGCCGGAACGTTGACGAAGGTCTGCATCAGTTCGGGGATGTCGAAGGTGCCCATCGACCAGCCGATGACCTGGATGGCCAGCAAGAGGCCCAGGCTCCCGGCCATGGTGTAGATGAAGAACTTGAACGACGCGTATTCCCGGTCCTGGCCGCCCCAGAGCTTGATGATGAAGTACATCGGCACGAGGCTGAACTCCCAGAACAGGAAGAAGACGACCAGATCGAGCGCGACGAACAGGCCGAACATCGCCATTTCCATCAGCATGAACAGCGACATGTAGGTGCGGACGTTGTCCTCAATCTCAAACGAGGCCAGGATGGCCAACGGCGTCAGGATAGCCGTCAGCAGCAGCATGGAGAGGCTGATGCCATCGACCCCCAGATGGAAGTTGGAGTTGATGATCGGGAACCACTCCAGGAAGACCTCATACTGCATCCCGGCATCCACACGGTCGTAGTTGAACCACATCAGCAGCACCGTGATCAGCGGCACGAAGCTGAACACCAGCGCCACGCGCTTGATCGTCAACTTGGCATCATCCGGCATGATGAACAGGATACCGGCCGCGACCAGCGGGAAGAATATGGTGATTACGAGAAGGTTATCGAGAATGACGTCCATAGTTTTGTCGCCAATCGCAAGCTAGAAGCCGGCAAAAATATTGGCCAGCCAGCCGCTGTTGATCAACAGGATGACAATGGCCAACGCTCCGGCGATGAATACCGAGATGAGGGCATACTCCTGCACCCGGCCGGTTTGCAAATAGCGGAACTCCTCGGAAATGTTGAGGAACTGGTCCTTGATCCAGTCAACACCCTCGCCGAAGACAAGCTCTTCGAACCGCTTGGCCTTGCCGCCCAACCAGTAGAAGAAGTCGGCGATGTTGTGCAGAATGCCGTCGATGATGCCCTTGTCCACGATTTCGTAGTACTTCGCCGAGAACCAGATGGTGGGGACCACAAACGCCCGGTCGTACAGCTCGTCCCAGTACCACTTGTGGTTGAGGAAGCCATGCAGCGGCCCCAGCGACGTGACCAGCGGGTCGGTCTCATCCTTCTCCAGCGGCCGCCGGGCATAGACCAGCCAGCCGACGAGCAGACCGCCCAGGGCCACCGTCATAGAGATGATCAGCGGCACCCAGCTCCAGGGCAAGGTGAAGATCTTGTGGGCCACCAGGTCCAGCTCATACAGCTCTTCAAGCAGCAGGTAGTGAGTGGCGCCGACGTAGTGGTGGAAGAAGTTGTAGAACACGCCCTCGGTGCCCAGGAAGAAGTCGGGGATGCCCAGCCAGCCCAGGCCGATGGCAAAGACCGACAGCAGCACCAGCGGCACGGTCATGAAGGCGTTGTTCTCGTGGGCATGGGCGGCCATGCCGGTGCGCGGCTTGCCGAAGAAGGTCAGGCTGATCTGGCGCATGGTGTAGAAGGCGGTCAGGAAGGCCGCCAGCGCCAGGGTGATCAGCACGATCAGGGCCAGCGCCTTGCCGTCGTGGACCCACTGGTACCACGCGTCGGCGAAGATCTCGTCCTTCGACCAGAAGCCGGCGGTTATCAGCGGCAGACCCGACAGCGACATGCCGCCGATGAGGAACGTCCAGAACGTCACCGGCATCTTGTGGCGCAGACCACCCATGTTGCGCATGTCCTGCGGGTCGGAGTGGTGGTCATGTTCGTGCAGCGCGCCGTGCTCCATACCGTGGATAACGGAGCCGGACGCCAGGAAGAGCAGCGCCTTGAAGAAGGCGTGGGTGATCAGGTGGAACGCGGCCGCTACATAGGCGCCCAGACCGATGGCGGCCACCATAAAGCCCAACTGGGAGATGGTGGAGTAGGCCAGCACCGCCTTGACGTCATATTGGGCCACGGCGATCGTGGCGGCCATGATGGCCGTGAAGGCGCCGATCCCGGCGATGACGATCCCGGCCGAGGGGCTGCCCTCGATGGTAACCGAGATGAGCGGGAAAATGCGCAGCAGCATGA
>CAYZLP010001014.1:0-2244 GCA_964478635.1 uncultured Caldilineaceae bacterium | reverse complement strand
GCTCGCCAACCAGCGTGCGTCGGGGCTGATGGCCAGCGCGTTCACCCACGCTGCATGCTCAATCGTACACAGCAACGCCCCATCGGTAAGATCCCACAAGCATAGCGTCTGTTCCTGCTGTGATTGGCCGCGGCTGCCGCTGGCCAGCCAGCGGCCGTCCGGGCTGAGCGCGGCCGAGACCACAAAGTCGCGGTGACCGCGCAAAATCCGCCGCGTTTCACCACTCGCCAGATGCCAAAGCCGGATCGTCAAATCATCACTGGTGCTGATTAGCTCCCATTCATCGGGTTGGACTGCGGAGGCCGCCCGAAAAAGCACCTGCTCTACTGCGGCCGTATGCCCACGAAACTCGGCGACCTTCCTGCCGGCCCAGGAGTTCGCGGAAGATTGGCGCGAATCGGACGGGAACGCGCGATCCGCAACCGGCCGATTTGTCCCATCGCCAGCCGCGTATCGGCCCTCCCCGGCAACATCCCAGAGACAGACCAGACCATCCGCGCCACCGCTGGCCAGATAGAGGCCATCCGGGCTGAAGGCAAGGGTATAGACTGCGCTGGCATGCGCGCTCCACGATGCCAGCTGTTCGGCCGACTGCGCATCCCAGAGCGTGACGCGGCCGTCCATGGAACCAGCAGCAATTTGCTGACCGTGGGGACTGTAGGCGACGGCCCAAACCATGCCGAAGGAATTGTCAAACACGGTGTCGCGCAGGTCGGCGCCGGCAAAGTTGAGTCCGGGCAGTATGTGGCCCTGGAGGGAGGATTGCCAGACGGGCAGCTGGGAAAAGTCGAATCCGCTCGGCTCGATTTCCATATACAGCAACAAATCGAGAAGATTGCCGGCCGCGTACCCGGCGCGAATCTTTTTTTGGCGGCGCAGCTGTCCTAGAATCTCGCGTACTGCCGCGCCAATCGCCGACTTGTCCAGATCCGCCTGCAGGCGTTCAGCGATTGGCCCCAGTAGCATGCGCGTCTGACTCGCGCGTACATAGTCGTAAGCCTGGGCATCCAACAGGCAGAAACGATTGATTACGTCCGGTCTGCGCTGCACAAATTCGTCTCGGACAGCTTCCACGACTTCTGCGGTCAAATACTCAATGATCACGTTCTGCAGGGTAAAGCCATCGCCTGTCTTCTCCAGCAACGAGCGTTGCTGGAGGGTGTTCATTGCTTCCAATAGGTCGCGCGGCCGGTCTCCGCCAAGGAGATAGGCGCGCAAATTGGCCACCGTCAAAGGTCGACGAGCAATGGCCAACCAAATCATGATGTCGCGCTCGCGGGGTGTCAAGCGCACGATCTGTTGATGGATTACATCCCAAATGTCGTCGAAGATCGGAGTCGAGGTCGCAAGAAATTCTTCCACATGGCCCGCATAGAAATCGGCGATTACCTGGCCCACGAGATTGAGAGCCAGGGGATTGCCAGAATAGCGCTCCCTGAGTCCTTGTGCCATGGCGGGCGAAGGTTCAAGGCCACGGGCCTCCAGAATTTGCCGAACGGCCGGGTCATCCAAGCCAGAAAGGACCAGGGAGCGAACGCCCTCAAAGTCTTTCTCTATGCGGCCAAAGCCCTTGGGACGTTCGCGACTTGTAAAAAGCAGGGCACTGCCATGGTCCCGGGTGCTGACCAAATCGAAGAACTGACCATATTCGCCATACCCTGGGCGGAATTGCCCACTCTCTGCCGGCTGTAGGATGGTTTCCACATTGTCGAGTACCAGCAGGCAACGCCAGCGGCGCAGCTGCGTTAACAGCAAGGAGAGCTTTTCGTCAAGACTCTCGGGGAGGTCCGTACGGGGCAGCCGAGTCAAGGCGCCCAGAATCTGCGTCAGCAGTTCACTGAGCGGCAGGCCATTGAGCAGCGAGTACCAGAGCGCCACGTCATAACGACCGGCCACGCCTCGCATCAATTGCGCGGCCAGCGTCGATTTGCCCACGCCACCCATGCCGAGCAGGGCGATGGCGCGACAGCGTTCCTCCAGAAGCCATCGCTCCAGCTGTTCGGACTCGGCTTCGCGGCCGAAGAGGGATCCAACAACCGGCGCCTGGCTCCAGTCGGACGATGGCACGACGTTCGCTGTCGTTTCCGCGGCAACATCGTCCAGTCGGCCGGACGATATCCGGCGCACCAGGTCATTGGTCGTCTCGGATGGCTCAACGCCCATTTCTGTATGCAGCAAGTGGCGCAGGGTGTCATATTGCCTGAGCGCAGCTTCCCCCATGCCCTGGCGCGCCAACAAACGCAT
>CAYZLP010001013.1:0-2246 GCA_964478635.1 uncultured Caldilineaceae bacterium | reverse complement strand
ACGTGCAGCGTCACGACATCGGCCCGGGTGAGCAATTCCGTCAGATCGACCTGCTCCACGCTCCACTCCTGGGCCAGTTCGGGCGTGGGCCGCGTCTGGTTAACCAGCACGTGCATGCCGAAGGCCTGGGCGCGCCGGGCCACCTCCCGGCCAATGCGGCCAAAGCCGATGACGCCCAGGGTCTTGCCGGCCAGGCCTGCGCCCTGGATGGACTTCTTTTCCCAGCGACCGGCCTTCATGGCCTGGTCGGCCCGGGCCACCTGGCGCGCAGCGCCCAGCATGAGGGCCATGGTATGCTCCGCCACAGAGACAGTGGTTGCATTGGGGCAGTTGGCCACGGCGATGTTGGCAGCACGTGCGGCTTCGACGTCGATGTTGTCGAGGCCGACGCCGGCACGCACGATGATGCGCAGGTGCTCAGCGCGCGCGATCACGGCTGCCGAAATCGGCGTGCGGCTGCGATTGATCAGGGCGTGATAGGAACCGACGCGGTCAGCCAGTTCTGCTTCGGACAGCGGTGACCCGGCGATCATATCGACGTCGGCCACGGGCTGCAGCAAATCCAGACCGGCCTGGTGAATGGGGTCGACGATGAGCACACGTGGACGTGCGCTTCCGTTGTCGTTGGGTCGCTGAGGCATTGTGATCTCGATCCAGGTTCGTTTTCTGCATGATAAATGACACGGTTCGCTTTCGCCAATGGCTGGCAGCCGCCAATCCCTCGTGCTACTATGGAGGGGACAACCAATTCCTCCCCAGGCTGACAAAGAGGCTAATCGTGAACACTACCTCATCTCATCACACCACGTCACGAGCGGTCCTGCTGCCGCTTCGCCCCTTGCTGCTCCTGCTCCTGCCCCTGTTGGCAGGTACGGCCGGGACTGGGCTCTTTTATCCGCAGATCTATACCGGTCTGGTTCCGGAACACCTCATCCCGGAAAGCCAGGGCCAGGACGCCATCACGCTGCTCCTGGCGATCCCCCTGCTCTTCCAGGCCCTGCGCTGGCTGGGACGAAGAGACCTGCGCGGGAGTATACTTGCTGCAGGCGTTTTGGGTTACACAGCTTATGTCTACATCATTTACGCCTACGGCGGCGTCACCAACTGGCTCTTTCTGGCCTACATCGCCTGTCTGGGGCTTGCGGCCTCTGGCCTCAGTGCGATCCAGCGCGACGTGCGTGCGTTCAGCGTGCCGAGCGATATTGGCGAGAGCCTGCCGCGACGTACGGTCGCCCTCTTTTTCTGGGCAATCTCTTTGCTGTTGGCAGTGCTATGGATTGCCCTGGCCGTCAATTCAAGCATTGCCCGCGTACCCTCGGAGGCCAATCTGATCATCGTGACGGATCTGGCCTTCGTCATTCCGGCGCTGACGCTGAGCGGTCTATGGCTCTGGCAGGCGCGCCCCGAGGGAGTTCTGCTCGGAAGCAGCCTGCTCGTCTTGTTGGCGGTGCTCATGCTCTCGATTGTCGTGGGCCAGGGATTGAAGATCATGCAGGGATTCGTGCCGCAATGGGGATTGGTTGCACTCTTTGGCGCTATGGCGGTGGGCGCCATCTGGTTGACCATCCCGGTCTTTCGGGCGTTATCCGGGACGGTGACAGCGAAGGAATCCCCCCGCATCAGGCGATGAAATGAGTAAGCCCGCAACGCCAGGGTTGCGGGCACTCACCACGAGAGGATTCAGATGCAACCCGAACCGCTTCACCCTGCCCAGGTTGATGCGTTGCTTGCCTACCTCGATGCCTTTCAACAGCGCGAAACGCCTTTTGCCCAATGGCATGGCGGCCGCCAGCCCGATGGATCGTTTCTCCGCCCCAAGCCGGTCTATGCGCCGGACGTCGTCGCCTTCTTTCAGGAACTGAATCAACCGTGTTGGCAGGATCCGGACTACAATCCGCGCCAGGCCGGCAGTTGGCTCGATCACCCACGCTTCATCGAAACGGCCGGCTACGACCGCATCCGCGCCATGCTTACCCACTGCCTGCGCGGCGAGGAAGCGGCGGCCGGCCATTGGGACCGCATGCTCTCTTCGGGCAAATTGCCCGCCGTGCTCCAGCGCCTGCGCTACCTGCGTACCGAGTTTCCCCAGACGCTGGGCAAGCGTACCCCCGTCGCGCCGATCAGGGTTCGATCGTCGGACAGCTTTTCGGAACCTGGGGCGGCAGCGCCTAGAGCCCGGCCTCTGCCTCAGCCAGCGTAACGGCATGGTCAAAGATAGCCAGACCCTCGTCGACCAGGGCGCGCTC
>CAYZLP010001012.1:0-2250 GCA_964478635.1 uncultured Caldilineaceae bacterium | reverse complement strand
AGAATCTTGGGGAAGTAGCTGGCTTTGTAGACCAGATAGCCCGTGATGAGGCAGTTGAAGGCAAAGAAAAGCAGGCCCAGCGTATAGCCGGTGGCGTGGGCTTCAAAGAAGAACAGGGCCTGGGCATAGAGCTGCTCCGCACCGATCGCCGTCAGATATCCGGCGCCGCTCACAAGCTGCAGGGCATAGAAGAGATTGAGCAGATTCACAGCCAGAATCGCGGCCTGAATCAGGCGAAAGAAGGCGCCAAGCAGAGAAAGCCCGTCGTTGACCGGTCTGAGTAAGATGTAGAGACTTGCGGCCAGCGCAATGTCACAGATGATCATGATGAGATCGGCCGTGATCCCGCTGCGGAAGAGCGCCGTTGACGCCATGATATTGGCGGCGGTGGCGGCCGCGTCGCCCGGCACTTTCAGACTGGAACGGACAAAGAACTCGGCGAAGATGCCCGCCACGATGATGGCGAGATAGAACAAGCCAGCAAATCTTGCAGTCTTCTTGTTGACACCCATGGTAGGTCTCCTGTGGTTGAACGATGGTTTGAACGATCGAAAAGGTCGAGTTGAACTGCGGCTTTGGTCTACCGGGTCGAGTCGATGTGGATGCGGACGACCGACTGCAGCGGGAGGCCCAGATCGCGCACTTTTCTGAGCAGCCCGTGCAGCGCAGCCTGGTCCGCAACCGAACAGGTCAGAAGCGTATCGCCCCGTTCATCCAGCATCATGCACACGGCGCCGAACCAATCCGCCCAGTGGCGATCCAGGCGTCCTGTGAGCCTGATTTCGTATACCAGCAGATTATCCGGTTCGCCTTCTGGATTGCGTTCGTCCGACATGTCCCCGTACCTGTCACAGCCGATCCGGTCGGCGGCGGCCACTTGCTCAATGTACGGACATTCTAGGGGCGAAAGGGTATGGGCGGGTAGCTACTTTGGTATGGTTTGGGGGTATTGTTTCGAAGTATTGAGAGAGGAGCCCTGCGGGCCGAAAGTATTGTCGGGGTATGACCGCCAGGAGTACTGCGCTATGTGGCGTGGCGGCAAGCGGACTCCCGGAGTCTATTCCTGGAGCAACCCCAGTTCACGGGCCCGGGCGATGGCTTCCGTGCGCCGCCGGACCTGGAGCTTGGCATAGATATTGCGATTGTGGCCTTTGACGGTACTTAGGGCGAGGAAGAGGCGCTCGCCGATCTCTCGATTGGAGAGCCCTCGGGCAACGAGCTGCAGGATTTCCAGCTCGCGCTCGCTTAAGGGCTCGACCAGCGGCTGTGTGGCCGGAGCAGGGAATGGGCTGCCGGGGAAAGATACGGGTGCAGCTACCGATGCTGTGGGTGCGAAGTTAGCCGCCAATCTGGTCGCATAATCGGTCATCACGCCCCGGGCCGCTGCAACCTCCAGCAACGCCTGCATGGGCGCGCCTTCGTCCACGAAGAGACGCACATATCCTTCGGGCTCGGCCAGTGCCAGGGCGCGGGCCAGGGGTGCAAGCGCGGCTTCAAGTTCGCCCTGGGCGTGGCGGGCCCGGGCCTGCAGCACGAGAATCTCCATGACGCTTCCCGTGCGCCCGCCCGCCTCAGCGGCCGCCAGCAGACGCGCCAGCAGGGTCTGGGCGTGGGCCAGGGTCTGAGAGTCATCGCCGGCTGCGGCTTGGGCCAGCAACACCCGCGCGAGGGTCACGTACTCAAATTCGCGCAGGTAAGTGAGCTCATCCTCGGCGGAAAGCCCCTGGTTCTGCACCCAGGCTCGGGCCTCGGCCAATCGACCCTGAACCAGCAGGAGACGCGTCGTCCATGCCGCAATCGGCCGGACATCGGGCACCGGGCCCCTGACGTAGTGACGCTCCGCCTGGTCGAGCAGCAGGCCCGCGGCCTCCGCTTCCCCGCGGGCCTCATACAGGCGCGCTTGGGCGACGCACCAGCGAAAGCGCCAGCGGGGCAGTTCGGTCTCTTCGCCCAACGCCTTGCTCCTGGCCAGACAGTCGGCCGCGCGGTCCAATTCATTGCGCTCCCGATAGATTTCGCTGAGACCGGTATAGAGGTCAGCCGTTCCCCAGCGGACCGGCTCGCCCGCGTCGTCGGCAAGGGCCAGGGCATGCTCCGTGGCGGCCAGGGCTGCGCGGAGATGCCCCCGGGCCATGCGGATATCGGCCAGGACGTACGCGCCGGTGATGACGTAGAGAATGTTGCCGGCCAGGCGGAAACCCTCCATGGCGTCGGCCATGGTCTGATCGGCCAATGCCAGCTCCCCCTGGC
>CAYZLP010001011.1:0-2252 GCA_964478635.1 uncultured Caldilineaceae bacterium | reverse complement strand
TCTCGGAGCATGCGGTTTCGCATTGTCAACCGCCGATCGGGTTGCGGGATGAGAAGGCACGGCAATTGTCCATGGCTGACAGTATAGCATCAATTCAGCTTCGGGTGGAAAGATGAATTTGAAGCGATATTTGCCGAAACCAGCCGGGAACGACTATACTTTACGGAGCGTTTTGACCTCGAGAAAATGGCGATGCCGAACGAAATTCAAGAGCGAGCAGGCGGAACCGAATACCCTCAATGGGGCAAAAGCGATGGGCCTGAGTCTCAGACGCCCGACGCACATGAGGCCGCGGTCGAGAGCGCAGACGAGATCGCGGGCGAGCGTGCGGGCCAGCCAGAGCCGGCGTCCGGCGCCCATTGGACGTTGCTTTTGGGCGAAAGTTTGCAGGTCGTAGCACCGGCGCTCGTGCTTGCCCTGTTCGTGCATTTCTTCCTGGCGCAGGCAACCGTCGTCTTCGGCCAGAGCATGGAACCAAGCCTTTATCAGCATCAGCGTCTGGTCGTCGACAAGGTGAGTTACCGCTTCCACCCTCCCTATCGGGGCGACATCGTCGTGCTGGACTTGCCCGACATGGACGAAATGCTGGTGAAGCGAATCGTCGGCATGCCGGGAGAACAAGTTGAAGTGCGCGATGGCATTGTCTACATTAACGGCGCCGTATTGGCCGAGCCCTTCCCGCACGACCTCATCGCCTACGATATGAACGAAATCACGCTGCCGCCGCTGCACTACTTCGTCATGGGCGACAATCGGGGCAACAGCAACGACAGCCGCACCTTCGGCAGCATCCACCGCGACCACATCGTCGGCCGAGTCTGGCTGCGCTACTGGCCTCTCGACAAAGTGACCCTCTTTTAGAGCCTATGAACTCCCGCCGGTGGAGCAACGTCACCAAGATCGTCGTCGTTTCGGTGCTGGTGGTCTTGGCCATCATCTTACTGATCACCTTCCGCGTCATGATCATCCCCACGATCGTGGCGTTTTTGCTCGCCTTCATCCTGAGCTATCCGGTCAATTGGGTCACGCGGCGGACCGGCTGGCCGCGCGGCGTAACGGTCGCCCTCTTTTATCTCGTCATTTTCGCGGCCGTCATCATTGCGCCGGCCATTTTCATTCCCCGCGTCGATTTGACAGCTTCGGTAAATGAGTCCATCGAAGGGCTTATCGAAAGTCTGCAGTCTGCGGCCAATGGGCCCATTTTGGCCCTGGGGCCTTACGAGCTCTCCGTGGACAGCGCCTTTCAGCAACTGGGCGATCTGCTCCAGGGGTTGGTCGTCTCGACCGGCAATCCCTTCATTATCTTCCGTAACTTCACAACCGGCATTCTCACGGTACTGTACGTGCTGGTGCTCAATTTCTGGCTGCTCAAAGACTGGCAGCGATTTCAACGCGCCGCCATTGAGCGGGTTCCCGGCGAATATCAGGAAGAAGTACGCCTGATCGGGCGCGAATTGGGCAGTATCTGGGACGCATTTTTGCGCGGGCAGATCGTCCTGGGGGTCGTGATCGGCGCCATCACCTGGCTGGCTTTATCGATTCTGGGCATGCCCAACGCAGGGGGACTGGCCCTCCTGGCTGCATTCATGGAATTCCTGCCGACCATCGGGCCGGGCATCAGTATGGCCATTGGCACGACTTTCGCTCTCTTCCGAGGCTCGAACCACGAGATTTTTGGCAATAACCTGACCTTTGCCATCATTACGCTGCTGGTCTACAACATCATCACCTGGTTCGAGAGCGCCTATCTCATCCCACGCCTGGTCGGGTCCAGGGTACGCCTGCATCCGGCCGTCACGTTTGTTGCCATCATCAGCGGGGCCCTCTCCTTCGGCCTTCTGGGCGTCTTGTTGGCAACGCCGGTGGTGGCCAGCGCCCGGGTCATCCTGGACTACGTCTATAGCAAGCTTATGGACCAGGATCCCTTCGAAGTGAGTGAAGTCGGCCAGCCCGCCGTCCGCATCCGGGGCCTGGTGGCGGGTCGAAAAATCGAGGGCATCGTCTTCGATCTGGACGGCACGCTGACCGAACTGGACTGGCACATGGCGGACTGGTTCGTACACAAAACTGAATGGCTCAGCCAATTGCTGTCAACCGAACGCCGGCGGCGCATGGCCCAGCGCGCCATGATCCTTTCCGAAGGGAGCGTCAATTTCTCCATCAACCGCCTGGAGCGTATGGAACTAACCAAGGATCGTGAACGGCTCCAGCCCATATTCGACGGCCTGCGCGCCCACCCGCCTGCCGATCAC
>CAYZLP010001010.1:0-2252 GCA_964478635.1 uncultured Caldilineaceae bacterium | reverse complement strand
CTGCCGGACGATCCGGTTGACCAGAGATGTCACGCTGGTAGCGATGACCTACAAAATTCACGATCCCGTAGCGTCTTCGATTGAGATTGGTCCCCTGCGATCGCACGCATATCCGGTCAATCAGGTCGCTACCCATTCTATCGCAACTGGCGCGCATTCCTTTGCTCCGGCCTCAGCCAGCTTCCGGGAAGTCTGACGGGAGGCCGTAGACTTCTGCGCAACAGCTTCCCGGAAGTTTCGCGCGCCCCAATCCGCGCCAAAAAGGATGAAAATCCGCGTAAATCGGCCTGATCAGCGTTATCCGCGGTCCTATTCTCCCATTGCCTCATCGATTGCCTCATGGTATGCTCGTGACAGCGTCCGATACGATCATCAGGCGAAGAGTGGAGGGGACATGAAGCGAATCCAGAACCATGATCTTGCCAACAGTGACGAATTGTCGTGTGTCCGCGCTGCACTCGCGTCTCAGCCCGATGTGGCGGCCGCCTATCTCTTCGGTTCACTGGCGCGGGGAGAAGCAACGCCCCGCAGTGATATGGATATTGCCGTCTTGCTGCGCAGCCCCCTTGCCGAAGAGGAACGAGTCTTGCGGCGCTTGGAACTCATGGCCCTGCTGGAGCCAGTGACGGCGCGTGCCGTTCAGGTCATCACGCTCGATGATGCCCCGCCCGTCTTGGCCTTTGCGGTGATAAGCGAGGGAATCCTGTTGCTTGACACATGGCCCGCCGATCGGATCGATTTTGAAGTGCGCGCCATGAAGCGCTATTTCGACATTCTGCCCCTGCTGCATAGCCAGCACCTGGCGCAGGCGCGCCGCCTAGAGGAAGGCCGCTATGGTCAGCGAGACCGTTATCCGCACGCGCTTGACGCTGCTCGAGAACTACTTGAACGAATTGAAGGCTCTGCAAGCAACTGACTTTCAAACCTACGAGGAGAACTTCCTGATTCATCGCGCCGTCGAGCGTACGCTCCATCTCGCCGTGGAAGCCTGCCTGGATATCGGCCAGCACATCATCGCCGATCAGGGCATGCGCACGCCGCATGACAACCGGGATATCTTTGTCGTCCTGGCCGAAGAGAGGATTCTGACCGCCAAGCAGTTGCCTGCCCTGGAAAAGATGGCCCGCTTCCGCAACCTCATCGTCCACGACTACGCCCAGATCGACAACGCAATCGTCTACCGGATTCTCCAGACCGGCCTGCCCGATTTTGTCGCCTTCGCCGCCCGCATTTCTGAGTATCTCGGCCAGCAATCGTCCCAATAGGATTGCACGTCTGGGCGCCAAGGCCATCTTCCAGGAAGCTCGACGGGCAGGGTTGGATGCGGCGCGGCAGCTTCCTGGAAGATTTTCGCGCGCCATTCGCTACATCCGCCGCAGGCTGCCCAGGAGCGCCCAATAGTGACTGCCGATCTGGCGGTGGCGGCTGCGCTGGGGCTCTTGCTCGAAGAGGGAGAGGGGCGCCAGGGCCAGGCGCGTGGCCGAGGCCCAGGCCAGCAGCGCCTTGTAGAGGCCGGCGACCTGCTGCCCTTCATGCTTGCGGAAGTAGGCCACCTTGGAGGCGTAGAGCTGCAAGAACATGCGCTCGGCCACCAGCTTGGAACTCTGGCCGCCGTAGTGGGTGATCAGGGCCGCCGGCGCCCAGTAGAGGGACCAGCCGGCCCGGCGGATGCGCAGACAGAGGTCCACTTCTTCCGAATACATGAAGTAGGAATCATCCAGCAGCCCCACCTGGTCCAGGACGCCGCGCCGCATGAGCAGGCACGCCCCCATGAGGGAATCCACCGTCCGGGGGGACGTTGGATTCCAGTCATGCATGGGGTAGCGCGCCCGGGGCCGGACGCCGTCCAGGTGGAAGAGGCGCCACGCTTCCCGGCCCAGGGAAGGGAAGGGATAGCAGGATTCTTGCAGGGTGCCGTCCGCATTGAGCAGGCGCGCGCCGCACGCGCCCGCATCGGGGTGGGTCTCCATGAAGTCGACCAGGGTGGCCAGGGCGTTGGGGTGGACCAGCGTATCCGAGTTGAGCAGGAGGACGTAGCGCCCCCGGCTCGCTGTGATGCCCTGGTTGTTGGCCCCGGCAAAGCCCAGATTCTGGCCGTTTTCGATGAGGTGCACGTCCGGGAACTCCGCGCGGATGCGCGCCACGCTCCCGTCGTCGGACGCATTGTCCACCACGATCGTCTCCACGCGCCCGGCCAGCCCGCCCAGCCCCGCCGGGATAGACGCCAGGCAGGCCATGGTCAGCTCAGCCGT
>CAYZLP010001009.1:0-2255 GCA_964478635.1 uncultured Caldilineaceae bacterium | reverse complement strand
TCATCGTCATCATTCATTGGGAGGGACCGGCTCTTGACGCGCTCTTCTCACTCATCGCGGCATAATCCCGCAGATTCGCGGTCGGATTATCAGTCAGTCGATTTGGAATCGGTCTATCGGGATCGATATGAATTTCAGGAACACGGGGCGTCGGAGCCGTCCGAGCCCACCCCCCCGAAAGTAAACGAATCAGATGTGCCTGACGGGCGGTCTCCCACCTCGGGCGGACGTCGTCTCTGGCGCGAGCAGGGCGCCATGGAGGAGGGGCCGGACGCCGGCGAGAGTCGGTCAGACCAGTCGCGGAATTACGCGAGCATGGGGGATTCCCTGACGTCCTCCCTGGGTGCGGCGCGCGCGCCCGAACCTGAACTGCGCCGTGATCCTGAACAGGCCTGGCTCATGGTCCGTGAAGATCTGCGTCACAGCCTCTCAAGCGAAATCTACGGTCGCTTTGTGGAGAAATCCTGGGTCGTGGCCTATGAAGATGGCGAGTTCATCATCGGCGTGCCCGATTCTTTCGCCGCTGATTGGCTCGAAGCCCGCATGCGGAAGAATCTGAAGCGGCGCCTGGGGCGTTATCTGGGACGCCAATCGATTACGGTCGCCTTCTCTATTCAGACGCTCCCCGGGCGGAGAAACCAGAATTTGGCCGAAACGGACGGACTGCCCCTTTTTGCACAACCGGCCCATGGTCCGTCCCGTTCGTGGGAGGAAGAGTCCGACGATTTGGAGCGCAGACTCGCCGCGATAATCTCGGAATCAGAATCGGAAGCGGCTGTTGACCGTCCCGATGCGGCAGGGCGGGAATCGGTAGGCGCAAGGCCGGCCAACGGCTGGGCTACGTCTGGTATTCCCCATTCGTCTGGCTCCACCCCGGCTGCAGGTCGTGGCCGGTTGCTGCCAGACTTCACCTTCGACACCTTCGTCGTCGGCGGACACAACCGACTGGCTCACGCCGCAGCCACGGCAGTGGCAGATGATCCAGGCAAGAGTTTCAATCCCCTCTTCATTTACGGGGGAGTTGGTTTGGGCAAGACGCATCTGCTGCATGCCATCGGCAACGCCGCCCGCCGCAAAGACCGCAACGTGCTCTATCGCACGTCAGAGCAGTTCACCAACGAACTGATTCAGGCCATTGGTGACCAGAGCACCGATGGTTTTCGTGAGCGATATCGTCACGTCGATGTGTTGCTCATCGACGATATTCAATTTTTACGTGGCAAAGAGCGTACGCAGGAAGAGTTCTTTCACACCTTCAATCATCTCCATGAAGCCGGCAGCCAGATCGTACTGACCAGCGATCGGCCGCCCAAGGCGTTGGCAACACTGGAGGAACGACTGCGCAGCCGCTTTGAAGGGGGGCTTCAGACGGACATAGCACCGCCCGATCTTGAGACCCGCGTGGCGATTCTGGAGCAGAAGGCAATCCGGCTCGGCATGAAGGTCGACAAGCGTATTCTTATGGCCGTCGCCGAACGATTCGAGAGCAACATTCGTGAGTTGGAAGGGGCGTTGAATCAGCTGAACTGGCAATCCCAGCTGGCCCGGGTGCCGTTGACGTATGAGTCGGCCGTGTCGATTGTGGACAATCTAGCCCCTCAGCGGCTGCCTTCCAGCCCGCCGGATGTGATTCGCATTGTGGCCCAGCACTATGGTGTGACGCCGGAAGCGATCGTGGGCAAGTCGCGCAAGCAGCCCCTGGCCCGGATCCGGCAGATCACCATGTATCTCTTGCGCGAAGAAAACGGCCTCTCCCTCGAACGCATCGGCGACGAATTGGGGGGGCGCGACCACAGCACGGTCGCCTACGGCGCAGCCCGGATTGTTGGTGAGTTGCAGGATGATGACGGGTTGCGGCTCGAGCTCAGCAAGCTCCGGGAAAAGATTTATACGCCCCTGCTGTAGCGCGCAGCCTTTTGCAATATGGCCTTAAGTAAAGTACACTTACTCAAGCTGCAAAGCAAAGCAAGATTTGACACAAATTGATGGATCTGAGTTGACATGATCGGGTCTTTCACCGTATCTAGGTACCGGTCGGCTCCCACGGTGCACCTGACTGTGCATCTTGCCATGTATGTCACTTTGAACGTCACTCTGTCCGCCTGTCGAGCCCCCACGACACAGGAGTAACTGTATGGCAAACGATGGTCGTCAAAAGGCATTGGATACAACGTTAGCTACCCTGAACAAACGTTTTGGTGATGGCGTGGTGATGAAGCTGGGCGAGGCCACCAAGCTGAACGTGGAGTCGATTC
>CAYZLP010001008.1:545-2260 GCA_964478635.1 uncultured Caldilineaceae bacterium | reverse complement strand
GAATGCCGCCGACCAGGCCGAGGATAAGCGCCTTGAGCAGGAGCATCCCGTAGACCCCCGAACGCGGCGTGCCGATCATGCGCAGGATGCCGATCTCCCGCCGGCGCTCGTTGACGTTGGCCCACATGTAGTTGCCGATGGAGATGGCCCCGACGAAGAGCACGATGAAGAGGAAGGAGAGCGAGACCTTCCGCATCAGCTCGTTCGTGTCCATCTGGGTCGAGACGATCTGCTTGACGGTCGTGATCCGCGTGTCGGGGAGGATGTTGCGCAGCTTGGCGAGCAGGCCCTCCGAGATGGCGTTGCAGCACCCCATGATCTCGATCGAGCTGATCTGCGCGTCGATGCCGGTCAGGGCCTGGACCTCGTCAAGGTGGAGGAACACCCGGTCGTCGTCGATCGTGCCGGTCTCGGGGAGGACCTTGGCGACCTGGTAGCGCTTCTCGCCCAGCGGCAGGGCGTCACCCTCGGCCAGCCCGAGGCGCAGCGCCGCGGCCGAGCCGATCAGCGTGTGGCCGGGGTCGAGGGAGTCCACCGCCTTGCGCTGGAGGCGCTCGTCCTCGTAGCCCAGCGACTTGTTGGCCTCGCTGTTCGGGTCGCACGTGAGCTCGAGCTCCGCGCCGACGAGACCCGCGGACTGCCAGACGGGCTTGGAGGCGATCTCGTTGGCCGGGAGGATGCCGGTCACGACGACCGCCTTGCCCCCCACCTCCATCCGCCGCGTGAGCTTGGGTGAGAGATTGTCGACGCCAGGCAGCGCCGAGGTCATCACCCGCTCCACGTAGTCCTGCGGCATCGTCGGCGCGTCGATGTCCGCCGTGTAGTAGTCGTCCACGGATGCCGCCTGCGGCAGCACCAGGATGTTCGCACCCAGGTTGTCGAGCTTGAGGGCGACGGCGATCTCGGACACGCGCGTCACCGACTGGATGCCCACGATCACGCCGATGCCGAGCGTG
Organism: uncultured Caldilineaceae bacterium; assembly: GCA_964478635.1. Lineage (GTDB taxonomy): Bacteria > Chloroflexota > Anaerolineae > Caldilineales > Caldilineaceae > JAGRCP01. The sequence goes on along the minus strand of CAYZLP010001008.1, from coordinate 1,304 downwards.
ATGGCGAGGATGCCGGAGATCACCTGCGACTTGCGGTGGAGCAGCTCGCTCCAGACCAGCTTCAGGATGTTCATGGGGGCCTCGTGATCGCCGCGCCGGCTCAGCAGCCGCCGCCGGGGCAGCACTCGGCCTTCTTGGTCACGGCCTGCACCAGCTGCTCGACGGTCGCCCCCTGGCGGAACACGGCCGTCTTCTGGCCCGCGGCGTTCAGTACGACGATCATCGGCTCCGTGGCGAGGAGATCGACGCTCATCTCGGTCATGAAGCGGCTCTCGGCCTTGTCGTTCATGTCGACGGCGATGACCTGGGCCTTCGTCGCCGTAGGCTCCAGCTGCGCGAACGCCTTGCCGCACGCGTCGAAGGCCTTGCCCTGGTTCGGCATCTTGGCGTGGCTGAAGACCAGGAACACCGCACGCTTGGCTTGGAGCGCGCCCAGCATGTCCGTCTTCCTGGGCGTCGGGACGAGGTTGGCGATCACTTCCGGCGTCGCGTCCTTGAGCAGGGCGCCGCCGGCGACGATGCCGTTCGGGGCGAGGACGAGGATCAGGGGCACCGGCGCACCGAGGACGCGGAAGCGCTTCACGAGCTCGGCGTTCTCCTCGCGGCTGCGGTCCAGCGTGACGACGCGCGCGGACGGCTCGATCTCGCGCGCCGCGTTCGCGACCTCCATCGCCTTCTCGGTCCCGCGCGCACCCTGTTGCGTGACGACGAGGAACACGGGCTGCTTCGCCCTTAGCGCCTCGCCCAGCTCCGACTGGG
>CAYZLP010001008.1:0-535 GCA_964478635.1 uncultured Caldilineaceae bacterium | reverse complement strand
CGAGCGCGCTGGTCGGGCACGCGAAGAAGAGTGCGATCGCAAGACCAGGGGCCAGCCAGATCCTCATGGCGTCCTCCCGGCGCGGGATCGGACATGGGCTCATGCCCCCGCCGCGCCCCATGCATTCGGATAGCCGAATATAGCCAGCAGGAGGCGGAAATCACGGGATAACCGCAGGAATCCGCCGCCTGAGTCGAGGTTGATTCTCGTTCGCAGCGTGCGCCGCCCGGGCAGGGCGGGGGTGGCGCTCAGCGCCAGTCGACCTCGAGGCCCCCTCCCGGGAATCGGTGGTAGGGAGCTTCGACGGCGGCGGGGGCCTTCCCCGGCGCCTCGGCGGCGTTCCGGACGCGAAGCCGGCCCTCACCAGCGGGCTCGTAGACCCAGGCCGCCGCATCCAGACCGACGCCCGCGGCCGCGACCCACGCGTGCGCCTCGGCGTCGTCGGCGGGCGACCGACCGTGGACACGCGCGGCCTGGGCGAGGAGGACGGCGGCGCGGAACGCGGCGTGCGCCTCGTCGGCGTGGCGGCCCGCCG
>CAYZLP010001007.1:813-2261 GCA_964478635.1 uncultured Caldilineaceae bacterium | reverse complement strand
TTGCCGAGGGGCTGCGCAAGCATCCGGTGACCGGCGAGGGCCTCCCCGCCTTTGGCACCAATGTGCTGACCAACGTGGTCAACGAGGCCGGTGGTTATCCCACCCACAATTTTAAGATGGGCCAGTTTGCCGGTGCATCCAACATCTCCGGTGAAACCCAGGCCGCGATGGAAAATGAACGCGGCGGAGAAGGCTCGGCCACCCACGGCTGCCACCGGGGCTGCATCATCCGCTGCTCCGGCACGTTCTACGGCAAAAACGGCAATTTCATCACCAAGCAGCCCGAGTACGAAACCGTCTGGGCTCACGGCGGCAACTGCGGCATCGACGATCTCGACATCATCGCCCAGCTGGACCGCATGGATGACGATTTCGGCCTGGATACCATCGAAATGGGCGCCACCATCGGCGTCGCCATGGAGGCCGGCCTGGCCAAGTTCGGCGACGGCCAGGCAGCCATCAAGCTGCTCCAGGAAGTCGGCGACGGCACCCCGCTGGGCAGAATCCTGGGCAACGGCGCCGCGGTCACCGGCCAGTGCTTCGGCGTGGAACGGGTGCCCGTGGTCAAACGCCAATCCATGCCCGCCTATGACCCCCGAGCGGTTCAAGGCATCGGTGTGACCTACGCCACCACCACCATGGGTGCCGACCACACGGCCGGATACGCCGTGGCCACCAACATCCTCGGCGTGGGCGGAAGCGTGGATGCGCTCAAGCCCGAAGGCCAGGTGGAGCTGTCCCGCAACCTGCAGGTCGCCACGGCGGCCATCGATTCCACCGGCATGTGTCTGTTCATCGCCTTTGCGATTCTCGATCAGCCGGAGACCTTCAATGCCCTGGTGGATCTGATCGGGGCATTCCTCGGCAAGGACATGACCGCCGACGACGTCACGGCCCTGGGCCAGGCGGTTCTCACCAGCGAGCGCGAATTCAACAAGGCCGCCGGCTTCACCGCCAAGGACGACCGGCTTCCCGACTACTTCAAGAACGAGCCGCTGGCGCCGCACAACGTCACCTTCGGCGTCACCGATGAGGAGTTGGACACGGTGTTCAACTGGTAAGACCGGCGACACCGTCGACCATCTGACAATTTACGGGGAGATCCATCCGGATCTCCCCGTCTGCTTGGCACGCGGCTTCACAACCATGAACCATTGAACTGATCCACAGCCGATACCCACTCAGGAGATCGCCATGGTCCGAATCGACATGCAGGTCCGCGAAGCCGGTCTGAGTCCTTTTTACGCACTGCTCGAAATAGGCGTCGTCTTAACGGCCAACACCGGTTGCACCCTGCGGGATTTTATATGCGGTCAACTGGGCCTTTCCGCCGATTACCTGGACAACCGGATCCAGACCCTGTTCCTTGATGCCCGCCCGGTGGACGATGTGGACACGGCGGTGATCAGGGACGGGCAGCTGCACATTCAGGCCGGTGCCGGCGTGGT
>CAYZLP010001007.1:0-803 GCA_964478635.1 uncultured Caldilineaceae bacterium | reverse complement strand
GGCGCCGCGCTTGCCTTGAGGGCGGCCATGCCCGGCTTGGTGGGCGCCACCATGCGCAAAGGGGGTCGCTACGCCGCCTTTCGCCAGGGCATTTCCCAGCCGGTCGATGCGGACGATCAATGCCGGACCCAGGGTCGCGTGACCCTGAAGCTCTTCAACATGATCGCCAAAGAAATCGGCCGAAACCTGCTGCTGTCAGGTGTGGCGGTCAAGGGTAGCGATCTTGCATGGGCCGCCGGCCGCAGTAGAGAAATCACCGCCGATGCCATCGTCGAAATACGCATGGACGGCCAATCGGTCTCGCCGGATGCGGCCTTCTTCTCGTCTTTGTCCGGCCAGCCTGTATGGCTGACGCTCCTCGCGGCGGACTGACTTCGATCCCGGCTTGAAATGGGGTTGCCTTCCCTTTACCATCCGGTTATCTGTAGCGTGCCTTCGGTAGCGTACTTATCAGGCACAAGCACCTCATTTGGATCCCGGTTCATGGAGGCAACCCATGCATGACGACCAGGCCATCGCCGACCTGCTGGCTACCGTCGCCCGACAATACCAGAAGCAGATTGCCGACGACACCCTGCCCAAAAACAAGACCCGCCTGGAAATTGTCCGCCGCCTGGAGCTGATCTCCCAGAGCATCAAAGGGCTGATGAAGCCCGAGCAGACGCCACGCGCGTTCGCAGTCAGCCCCGACAGTCAGTATCTCCTGGTCACGGGACGTGCTTCGGGACGTCTGGCGACCTACCGGATCGACGGTCAAACAGGGGCGCTCTATCCTCTAGAGATCTACCCGGTAGGCGAACGAC
>CAYZLP010001006.1:0-2261 GCA_964478635.1 uncultured Caldilineaceae bacterium | reverse complement strand
CACAGCATTGCCGATCTGCGTGAGCAGGCCAATGCGCAAATGAATTCCCTGCGCGACTAATAGACGTTGCTGGGAGACCTGCCATGCCCAACAGACCTTTGCACGGCTGGGCCTACGGAGCCCCGCTTGTGAATTGTGGAGTTCGTCGCTGCCGCGACGGCCTGACCCTAGTCTGAATCATAAGGAGACACAAATGGACTTCTATCGCGAAAAACTGCCGATTGCGCCCAAGAAGTTTGGGGGAGAAATCGCTCGCACGACTGACGTGTCAAAGGCCGATAAGCCGCTGATCGTCACCCCGCCCGAGGGTGCGCCCAACGTGGTCATCGTTTTGTTGGATGACGTGGGCTTCGGCGCTTCCGACGTATTCGGCGGCCCTGTGCCCATGCCCGCGCTGCGCCAGGTCGCCGACGAGGGCCTGCGCTACAACCAGTTTCATACCACCGCCCTCTGTTCCCCGACACGCTCGGCGCTGCTCACCGGGCGCAACCACCACAGCGTGGGCTTCGGCGCGATTTCCGAAATCGCCGTCGGTTTTCCCGGCTACAACAGCGTGATCCCGGATAGCAAGGCCACCGTGGGCAAGATCCTGAAGGGCAACGGCTACAACACGGCTTTCTTCGGCAAAAATCACATCACGCCCATGTGGGAGACGAGTCCGGCCGGACCCATGGATCGCTGGCCGACAGGTCTCGGCTTCGAGCGCTTCTACGGCTTCATGGGCGGCGAAGCGTCCCAGTGGGAGCCGTCGCTGCTGGATCAGACCACGCCCGTCAATCCCCATGTGGGCAAAGAAAACTATCACTTGACCGAGGATCTGGCCGACAAGACCATTGGCTGGATTCGCAACCAGAAAACCGCGGCGCCTGACAAGCCCTTCATGATCTATTTCGCACCGGGGGCGACCCACGCACCGCATCACGCGCCCAAGGAGTGGATTGACAAGTTTGCCGGCCAATTTGACGATGGTTGGGACGCGCTGCGCGCTGAGATCTACGCGCGCCAGCAGGAGGCAGGCGTCATCCCGCCAGGAACGGTCAATACGCCCCGCCCCGATTCCATTCCGGCGTGGGAGGAATACCCTGATAAGTACAAGCCCGTGGCCTCCCGTCTGATGGAAGTCTACGCCGGCTTTCTGGCCCACACCGATTTCCATATCGGCCGGATCATGGATGCCATCAAAGAATTGGATCAGTGGGAGAACACGCTCTTTATCTATATTGTCGGCGACAACGGCGCCTCTGCCGAGGGCACGGTTCACGGCACCTGGAGCGCGCCCGCCATGCAGAACGGCTATCCTGAAGACCCGGAATGGCTGCTGGAGAAGATGGACACCTTTGGCGGGCCGGAAGCGGAAAACCACTTCAACGTCGGCTGGGCCTGGGCCCTCGACGCCCCCTTCCAATGGACCAAGCAGGTTGCCTCCCATTTTGGCGGCACGCGCAACGCCATGGCCGTGAGCTGGCCCAAGGGCATCAAGGATGCCGGCGGTCTGCGGACGCAGTTCCACCACGTCATCGACATCGTGCCCACCATCTTGGACGCGGCCAATATCCCGGCGCCGGAGAGCGTCAATGGCGTGACCCAGGAGCCGATCGAGGGTGTGAGCATGCTCTACTCCTTTGAGGATGCAGACAAAGCGAGCAATCACCGCACCCAATACTTCGAGATCCTGGCCAACCGCGCCATCTATCACGAAGGCTGGGTGGCGGCCTGTTTCCACGGTCGCGTACCCTGGGAGCGATCGGCCAGTTTAGCCGTTGATGGCCCTCAGGAAGTGTGGGAGTTGTACAATATCGAGCATGACTTCAGCCAGAGCAACGACCTGGCCGCCGAATACCCGGAGAAATTGGCCGAACTGCAGCAATTGTTCGAGGAAGAGGCCTGGAAATACAACGTCTTTCCCCTGAGTGGCGAGACGACCTCCAGAGGATTGCCCTTCCATCGGCCTAGCCTAATTGCCGGGCGGAAGCAGTTCACTTACTACCCGGAAAATGTGCACATGCCGGAGCTGGCCATCGTCAATATGAAGAACCGTTCCTTCGAGATGACTGCTCATCTCGAGATCCCGGAAGGCGGCGCGGAGGGCGTCGTGATCTGCCAGGGCGGCAACCTGGCCGGCTGGTCTCTTTACGTCCGGGATAAAAAGCCGGTCTACTACTACAACTGGTTCGGTCATGAAATGTACGTGGTCGCCTCCGACCGAGAACTCCCGGCCGGCTACGTCAATTTGAAAGTCGATTTTGACTATGACGGCGGCG
>CAYZLP010001005.1:0-2264 GCA_964478635.1 uncultured Caldilineaceae bacterium | reverse complement strand
GACCGGCAGGACGACGTTCCCCGTCGCGCCCGTACCGTCATATGCGGTAATCGATGCTGCCGAGCGCGCCCCGAAGTTCCGTTCGCCGCCAAAGAGGATTTCATCGATCAACACCGGCTGGGAGAAGGAGATGATGGTGTTGTCGATGCCGCTGGTCGGATTGAAGTACCAACGCAGGGTCTCGCCGTCGTTATTGACGACCGGATTCTCGTAGTAGGGATTATAGGGCCGGACGCGCGTATTGTCCGGCGAATTGAGGTAGTCGGTGTCATCACTCTGGGTAGTAAAGGTGATGGTCACGTCGACGCCCGAGCCGCCGACATTGGTGGCGATGAAAGGATTCGTCGGATGCGAACCATCCGGGAAGCCGATGTCGCGCCAGTCCAGCGTGAAGGTTTGGCTGGCACAGAGTTGCGGCTCGTTCGCGGGCACGATGAAGACTGGCGCCAGTATATCACCGCTGATGCCAAAATCCGGGTCACTGGTACTCCCCGTATCCGGCGTGGAGTGGGCCTGCAAACAGAGCCATTCATCGCCAGCGTTGATGGTGATGTCGGTGTCGTTGCTATAGTAGTCCCACTCCTGTCCCAAGCTCGACGTCCAGATGGCGTTGTCGCCGGAGCCGATTTGGGCGCCGCCGGTGACAATGACAGGATCGGGGCCGGTGGCTTGTGATGAGTCAGTCGACGGCGGCGTTCCCGCGCCTGTCTGATAATAGAGTCGACCGCCGCGGAAGGGAGCGCCAGCTTGGGCCTGGCCGCCCAGGATAGCCTCGAGGGTGACGGTTTCGCTCGTCGCAGCCGCCGGGAAGGTGACGCAGACCAGGTCTGAGTAATCTCCCGCGTAGGGAGCATCATATGCTCGGTAGAACCAATCTAGCCCAGCCTGTACGCTGACCTGCACCGTGTCGTATTCCGGGCAGCTGTAGACGACCGTGGCAGCTACACCGTAGGTCTCCGAATTGCGGGCGATTGGTGTGGGACGATTCAAATCGCTGACGTCAAATGTATTGGTTCCGGATGTGAGGTCGACGGCCAGTTGGTTCGTGATGTCGACCAACGCATAGCGGCGCACCCAAGTGGCGCCGGCGTCGTCAAGACGCGCCCACCAATCGTCGGTTACCGTAAATGTGTTTGCGCCTTGCGAGTTGATTTCGAGCGACACGTCATTGTCGAAGTCGGGCGTGCTGGCCGAAGTGACCAAACTGTCGTCCCCACGCCACCGATTATACCAGGACAGGTAGGCCGCCTCGATGGTCGGGTTGCCGCTGGCACACGACGGAATGGTGACGTCGAACGTGCCCGAGTTTTGACTTGCCGGATTGAACAACGAAACGCCGCCCATGGCTACGTCGTAGGTTCCGGTAAAGGTAGCGTACTCGGTGACCGGTTCGTCGAGGGTGTCACTTCCGCTGGTCGCAGGCCCATCGAACGGCGGCGGTGGTGCGACTGCATTGACAGCCGTTGAAATCAGCAGAAGCAAGACGGCCGCCAGGAACGCTGACGCAGGCCGCCTCCACGCTGCTTTACGCCTCATGCGATTGACGCTTGAATACATAAAAATCTCCTTGAGATGAATACGTTTCGCTATTCATGACCTATAATCGAACAAGATCTGCGGCGCCATATTGACGCGATGTTTGCACTTTCATGAGGCAGTGGTTTTTTTGCGGTGCGATCTCCGTCACTCCTCTCAATTTCATTCGCCCTCCTCCTTTGCTTCTTGATTGCGATTCCGCTTCCCTACCCTTGTTCCGCAGCACACTGCTGTGCAAGACCCACAGGCTGCTGCTATGCAGCAGTTGCGGCCGATCGCTACGCTATGGATTGGGAAGATGGGGATGGCGGCAGGATGGGTAGACGTGTGAATCGAATTGGAAGACATCAGATCGGAAAACTACGTCTGTACAGCGTTGTTAGCCATCAAGATGGATTCTAACAAGCAAGGTTCACTGAAACGCTCTCTGTCAAAGCAATTTGGGTGATTCGGGCTTGAAAAACACGTTCAACAGCAAAGATTGGCCATCAACACGGCGCGCCGATCGCAACCAGAACGCTACATTCACATCAAAATGAAGAATAAGTCTACCAAATCGTTAGAAAAAGCTGGCACTCCTGATGCGCCGAAGGATTGCGGATACATTATTGCGTTCTCAGCAATTCAGTCTAAATCTGGGCCATGCATCCGGCTGCTCTTGCATGAATCGGAGACGGGTTTTCTTGCTCGAACAAACAGAAACAAACAGCGTCTTCATGCCTGAGTAC
>CAYZLP010001004.1:0-2266 GCA_964478635.1 uncultured Caldilineaceae bacterium | reverse complement strand
ACGAAGTAGGCGAAGTTGGGCTGGGGATCTTCGGCATAGGGCGTGTGCACCGTCTGGCCGGTATTGTCTGTGGCCGAAATGCGATAGCGTATCAGGTGGCGATGGCGCTGTAGATCTGCCGGGAGGACAGCCTGGTAGCGTCCGTCCTCCGCCAGGGTCATGTCGACCGTCTGCCAGCCCTGGTTGTAGGCCGGATCGTTGAGCGGCACATAGCTGCCCGGCGCCACGAGTTGATAGGAAAGCTTGACCGCCGCAACGCCGTCCCGGTCTTGAACGGCGGCTGAAATGGTGACGGCATCGCCCGACCTCGGCGCCTGGGGCTGGTGTTCCACTTCAGCAATCTGGGGCGGGATATTCTCAACGTAAACCCGATTGCCCACGCCCGGCGAGGGGGGAGCCGCCCGCCAGCTTCCCGGATGCTGATTGTCCTCACGCGGGTTCAGCAGCTGGATGGAGTAACCGGGATCCACGCCCACGATGGGCCAGGGGAAGGCCGCACCGTAATCGACCGCATCGACCCGAGGGCCCGCATCGCTGCGCAGGATCACCTCTTCACCGTCATTGTTCAGCTTGCCCTTGTACGGGCCAAAGGCATTCTCCAGACCAAATTTGCTCCGCAACTGGCCCGGGTCCTGGGCAATGACTGCATATTGATACGGTCCCAGGACGACGTTGTTCGGGAAGATATATTCGACGGCGCCGTCCAGCCGCCAGCCGGAGATATTGACGCTGACGCCGGAGCGGTTGTAGAGTTCGATGAACTCCACGTGATCCAGCGGCAGGTGGGGATTGTAGTGAATCTCATTGATAGCTACCCGCTCCTCACCCTGGGCATGGAGAGAACGAGGTGTCAGAAGGAGAGCGAGTGTGAGAATCAGTGGGGGAATCAGTGTGAGACTCAACGCGCGCCGCCCCCAGGCCAGCGTCAAGCAGCGCCCTGGGGCAAATTTCCGGTTGCTCAGATCATCTGTTTGTCGGTTCAGCGGTCGCTGTAGGGGAGCAACGAAGAGGCTGCGCCTCCCGTCGGGCGTGCGCTGCGCACCGTGCGCTGTTTGTTCTTGCTGCATATAGGCAACACACCTCGTCCCTGGGTGAAGCCACGGGGCAATCATGTCCGATCGCATCTATCGTCTGAAACGTACAGAATTTTCGCGAAAAACGCAAGATCACAGCCGGTCCGGGATAGCTATTCGCAATTTACCGCCAATTGACCACGGAAGAGACCGGATATGGCGGATTGAGGCGGATTTCCTGCAAAAAGGCACCTGATCGTTCGACAAGCTCAAGACAAGTCGGTCGACAGGCTCACGCCAGGTCCGTCGTATTCTGCGAAATCCGCGGTCAATTTGGCATCGAGTTGGAGTTGCTTGGGTCCGGGATGTAGACGCCGATCTGTATCGGCGCGAATGCTTTGACGATGCTCGGAACAAGTAGCGGGATGAAGGGAGGAACGGCGCAACTTTGCCACAACCGCCATCTAAGCGTGACTATGCTATACTGGCGCGCACCGGTCGGTAGCGTTTGCTCGTCGACCCGCAGGGCTTCTGCGTTGGCAAGGCGAGGAGACGGCCGCGACATTGCCAATCCGTTCAAGGCCGGTGAGCCAAACGATTCAATCGACTCAAAGGAGAGTGAGCATGTCGGACATCCACCGTTTCGACGGTCAGATTACCACCATTGACCGTTTCATCCTCGATCAGGAGAAGGAACATCCGGGCGCTACGGGCGCCCTGACCCACATTCTCTACGATTTGGCCATGGCGGCCAAGATCATTGCCAGCAAGACGACGCGCGCCGGACTGGCCGAAATCCTCGGCAGCACGGGCGAGGAAAATGTCCAGGGTGAGACGGTGCAGAAGCTGGATCAATTTGCCGAGCGCACCATCTTCCGTCTCAACGACCATACGGGGCTGTTAGGCGTCATGGCGTCGGAAGAGAATGAAGAGATCATCCCCATCCCCGATCGCTTCCCGACGGGAAAATATGTGCTGGTCTATGATCCCCTGGATGGGTCTTCAAATATCGACTACAACGTGAGCATTGGCACCATCTTCGGCATATTCCGTCGAGTGACGACGGAGGGACGAGGAACGCTGGAGGATTGTCTGCAATCCGGTCGCAACCTGGTCGCGGCCGGCTACATTATTTACGGCTCCAGCACCATGATGGTTTACTCGACGGGCCAGGGGGTGCATGGCTTTACGCTCGATCCCAGCATCGGCGAGTTTCTCCTGTCGCATCCGTATATCGAGATCCCGCCGAAGGC
>CAYZLP010001003.1:0-2268 GCA_964478635.1 uncultured Caldilineaceae bacterium | reverse complement strand
GGGAGCCGTCAACTACCGTCTGCGCGATTGGCTGATCAGTCGCCAGCGCATGTGGGGAACACCCATCCCCATGATCTACTGCAAAGAATGTGGCATCGTGCCCGTCCCCTACGGTGAACTGCCTGTGGTGCTGCCCGACGACGCTCAATTTAAACCTACCGGCGAAAGCCCGCTGAAATATCACGAAGGTTTCCGCTACGTCAAATGCCCGCAGTGTGGCGGCGACGCCGAGCGCGAAACCGACACCATGGACACCTTCATGGATTCAAGTTGGTATCAGTACGCCTATGTCACGCCTTATTACAAAGCAGGCGAGCCGCTGACCGCCGACGAAATGCCGTGGGATCCGGAACAGGGCGACTACTGGCTACCCGTGGACCAATACACCGGCGGCATTGAACACGCCACCATGCATCTGCTGTACACCCGCTTCTTCACCAAAGCGCTGCGCGACATGGGCATTGTCAACTTCGACGAGCCGATGCTGCGCCTGTTCAACCAGGGCATGATCCTGGGGCCTGACGGCGAGAAGATGTCCAAGAGCCGGGGCAACGTCGTTAATCCCGACGAGATGGTTGACCGCTACGGCGCGGATACCGTACGCGGCTATTTGATGTTTATCGGTCCCTGGGACCAGGGCGGACCCTGGGATCCGGCGGCCATCGAAGGCGTAAGCCGCTTCCTGTTTCGCGCTTGGGGCGTGGTCACTGACGAACCGAACCCGGAACGGGTCGCCGGCGAACCCGCGCCCGCAGAAGTGCGCAATCTGGAGCGCAAGCTGCACCAGACCATCATCAAAGTCACGGACGACATGGCGGCCTTCCGCTTCAACACGGCCATCGCCGCGCTGATGGAGTTGAACAATGCCCTGATCAAGGCCCGGGAAACGGAAGTGGTCGGCTCGCCTGTCTGGCAGGAGAGCGTGCGGTCGCTGGTTCTGCTGATGGCGCCCATCTTCCCCCATATCAGTGAAGAGCTGTGGCAGCGATTGGGCAACGAGCAGAGCGTTCACCTGCAGTCCTGGCCGGTCGGTGACGCTGAGAAGGCCAAGGAAGATGAGATCGTGATCGTCGTCCAGATCAACGGCAAGGTGCGCGACAAGCTGGCCGTTGACCCGGGGACGCCCCAAGAGACGCTGGAAGATCGGGCGTTGGCCTTGGATAGCGTCCAGAAATGGATCGACGGCAAGGAGGTCCGCAAAGTGATCGTCGTACCCAACAAGCTGGTCAACATCGTGATCGGCTGAGCGCTCCGGTATCCCCATAAACAAAGGGACGTTCGTCACCCCATAACACAGACGAATGTCCCTTTGTTTTTTCTCTGAGCCGGGTAGACTGATAAACCTCCACACCCAGGACTGACCGACAGCTACAACCTGCGCCTACCTTGCGCCTACCGATCATGCGACCTACGGATCGGTGACGGTTCGACGTCCATGATGTGGATGAAACTCCTCATTTTCTTTTAATGTTTTATTGAAAGATCGATCGTAAACTAGGGCCAAACCGCCGCCAAGCAATCTACAACGAGGAGAGATACCATGATTCGGAAATCCCCATCCGCCATCCCCAATCATGTCCATGTCGTCTTCGAGCTACCGCCCAGCGTTTGGGCCGACAAAGTTTTTTTGACCGGCGATTTCAACGACTGGCGCACGGACGAGCTGAAGATGCGACAAGATCGAGACGGTGTCTGGCGCATCACGCTGGATTTGCGGGCCAATCAGCGCTTCCAATACCGCTATGTCGTGGACGGTTGCTGGCAGAGTGACTGGCACGCTGACGGCTTCGAAGACAATGAGCATGGTTCCCAGAACAGCGTTGTCGATACGACAGTGGATGCCACCATGGCGCCCCTCACACCGGACCAACGGTCTCGTGAACGCCAGGCGCCCCATTTTGCACCCCTTCCCCATCTTGGTACAGTGCGAGGCGGCTACCATATCGACGATAGCCAGACCTCGTCCCGCAATGCGGCCTGACACGGCAAAAAGATGTAGTCGGAAAAAATATACTGCACCCAATCGGGTCGGTCGGCAACACTTGTTTGCGTTGTTGACCGGCCCGTTGCCATTGGTTTTCCGATCTCGTACTATTCAGCCACCGAGCAAATAGAACGCGGATTAGGCGGATTTACCGAATCTACGCAGATTCTCATCCGTCCGATCTTTCGACAGACTCACGACAGTTCCGCCGCATCCGGTTTGTTCCGCGGTCTATTGCCGGGAAACTGAGACAACATGAAAAGCATATTCACCCCGAACGATGA
>CAYZLP010001002.1:0-2268 GCA_964478635.1 uncultured Caldilineaceae bacterium | reverse complement strand
GGATCGGTCGTCATGTAATCGCCGATGGGCGCAACCGACAGGTCATCGATGAGGCCGGCCACCCGCATCAGGACGTCCCGTTCGGTGAAGACGCCGATGAGCTTGTCTTCGGCATCGGTCACCAGGAGACAGCCGATATTGTGCTGGTTCATGTGGCGGATGGCCTGAGCCAGGGAGCTGTGGGCATCGGCCGTAATCGGCACGTTGGGCGCCAGCGCTGCGATGCTCGTGCCGATCAGCCGATCCTGCAGCGGTCCTGAGCCGTTGGTCACCGGCGCGCCCTCCAGCTCATCAATATATTCTTCATCCAGGGTTGCCGGAAGCGCGCCGGCAACATCGGCTTCTGGCGTCGCCCGCTCGCTTACCGTCCAGAGGTCGGCGGCCCGATAGAGGGCATTGAGATCGCCCTTGCCTTTTTCGGCCTGGGCTTGTTCCACCTGGCCCATGAGTTGGCTGACGTAATCCGGGCGATCCACCTGGCGGAAGATGCCCAGCATGGCTGGGAATTCGGGAAACTCCATGCTGGCCAGCAGGGAAGCCAAGGCCTTGGACGAGGCATCGTGGATCAGAATCTCGCCCGGGTCCACATCTTCTACGTGGACGACCTGGGGCGTAAAGCCGCGCAGCACAATGGCCTTCTCATTGTCTTTGCCGAAGATCATGGGCTTGCCGTCTTCCAGGTAGAGGATGTTCTCGTCGCGCGTGCGCCGGTCGTCGATGCCTACCCACTCGTTCGGGTTGAAGATGACGCAGTTCTGGTAGATTTCCACGAACGAGACGCCTTGATGACGGGCCGCCGCTTCCAGCGTTACGCCCAGATGTTGAGGATGCGCGTCCAGCGAACGAGCGATGAAGGAGGCCTCCGCCGCCAGCGCCAGAGAGATGGGATTGATGGGCTGCTCGATGGAGCCCATGGGCGAGGACTTGGTCTTGGCCCCCTGACGGGAAGTGGGTGAGTACTGGCCCTTGGTCAAGCCGTAAATGCGGTTGTTGAAGAGAATAATGTTGAGGTTGACGTTGCGGCGGATTGCATGCATCAGATGGTTGCCACCGATGGAAAGGCCGTCACCGTCGCCCGTAATCACAAAGATCGTCAGCTCCGGATTGGCGATCGCCAGCCCGGTGGCCAGGGTGGGCGCGCGCCCGTGAATGCTGTGGATGCCATAGGTGTTCATGTAATAAGGGAAGCGGCTGGAACAGCCAATGCCCGAGATGAAGACAATCTTCTCCCTCGGGATGCCCAGTTCCGGCATCACCTTCTGCATTTGGGCCAGGATGGAATAGTCGCCACAGCCCGGACACCAGCGGACGGTCTGGTCCGAAACGAAATCTTTGCGGGTCAGTTCAATTGTGGTCATGATCGGGTTGCCTCCGTCCTTAGCCCAGGGCCTTGTCGATTTGGGCACGCATTTCGGCAATTTTCATGGGACGTGCGTGCATCTTCTGATAGGAAATGGCATCCACCAGGTAGCGCGAGCGGATCAACATGGCCAGCTGACCCATATTCAGCTCGGGAATCAATACCTTGTCGTAGCTGTTCAAGATCTCGCCCAAGTTGCGCGGGAAGGGGTTGAGGAAACGCAGATGGGCATGCGCGACGTCCTTGCCGTTGCGGATGCAAGTCGCGACGGCCGAGCGGGCCACGCCGTAGGTGCCTCCCCAACTCAGAACCAGCAGATCACCTTTCTTGGGTCCGTAGACCTCCTGGGGTGGGATGAAGTCGGCCAGGCGCGCGATCTTCTCCGTCCGGTAGCGATTCATGATTTCATTATGACGCGGATCGTAGGAGACGTTGCCGGTCTCCGGCGCCTTGCTCAGACCGCCGAGCCGGTGCTCCAGGCCCGCGGTGCCGGGAATCGCCCAGGGGCGGGCCAGCGTCTCCGGGTCGCGGGCATAGGGCATGAAGGGATCGTCGCCGTTGGTGTGGCCCACAGGGTGTTGGACCGGAATCTCGAGAATATCGTCCGCATCGGGTAGGAGCCAGGGCTCGGCGCTGTTGGCCAGAAAACCCTCCGACAGAATGAAGACCGGCGCCATGGCGCGCACGGCCAGCCGGCATGCGTCAATGGCCGCATTGAAGCAGTCGGCCGGTGACAAAGGCGCGACCACGGCCACGGGACTTTCACCATTGCGCCCGAACAGGGCTTGCAGCAGGTCGCCTTGCTCCGTCTTGGTGGGCAGGCCGGTGCTGGGGCCGCCCCGCTGGACGTTGACAATGACCATGGGCAGCTCCAGCATGACGCCCAGGCCGATTGCCTCGGCCTTGAG
>CAYZLP010001001.1:0-2270 GCA_964478635.1 uncultured Caldilineaceae bacterium | reverse complement strand
GGCTTCCGCCCACCGTAGCCTGAGCCTGTCGAAGGCCGCGAGCGGCAAGCTTTCACTCCAGAGGAGCCATCCATGCGACTTGGCGTCACCTACCCGCAAAATGTCATCGGCGGCGACCCCATCATCGTCCGTGACTTCGCCCAGCAGGCCGAGGCATTGGGCTATGCTCACCTTGTCGCCTACGACCACGTGTTGGGCATCAACCCGGCCGCGTACCCGGACTGGACAGGCCCCTACACGTCGGCCGATCTCTTTCATGACCCCTTCACCCTCTTCAGCTACATTGCCGGCATTACGGAGCGCATCGAGCTGTCCCCCCAAATCGTCATTCTGCCCCAGCGCCAGGCAGTACTGGTTGCCAAGCAGGCCGCATCCCTTGACGTACTGTCCGGCGGCCGGCTGCGTTTGGGCGTCGGCATCGGCTGGAACAAGGTGGAGTACATCGCCCTCGGTGAGAACTTTCATGACCGGGGCAAGCGCTCGGAAGAGCAGATCCGGGTCATGCGCTCGCTCTGGGCCGAGCCGCACGTGGTCTTTCAGGGTGAGGATCACATCATTCCCGACGCCGGCATCAATCCTTTGCCTACCCGGCCGCTGGAAGTCTGGCTGGGCGGCGGTGCGGACGCGACCTACGACCGCATCGGCCGTCTGGGCGACGGTTGGCTTAACATCTATGTTGCGCCCGACCGGGGGCGACCGGCCATCGAAAAGATTCAGGCGAGCGCATCGGCCGCAGGCCGCGACCCGGCCGCCATCGGTCTGGACTGTTGGACCAGCATGGGCCGCGGCACGCCGGATGACTGGCGCGCCGAAGTCGAGGCGTGGCGCAATCTCGGCGCGACGCACATCACTTTGAACACTATTTTCAACCGGGGCCACATGCACGGTATTGAGGGCGCCGATCCGGCAACTCATCTAGACGCCATTGCCGCCTACATGGAAGCGGTCAAAGATCTATTTCCTGAACACCTGCCCTATGAACACTAACGTCCATCTACGTAATAAACGTCTGCTCGGCCGTCTGCGCGCTGCCCTGTATGATTGCGATGCGCAACTGCTTCCCCATGAACTGCAGCAGCTATTTTCGGCGGATTGCGCAATCCATCTGGCTTTTCCCTTTGAAGATTTGTCGGGTCCTCAGCGACTCTTCACGGAAGTCTATGAGCCCCTGGTCGCCGCCGTGCCCGATCTGGAGCGGCGCGATTTCATCGTCATGGCCGGGCCGTCGAACGGCGAGAACTGGGTGGGCTGCGCCGGTTACTATACGGGCGTCTTCGTGCGCCCCTGGCTAGACATTCCGCCGACAGGGCAAGCCATCCACATGCGTTACCATGAGTTTTTCCGCATTCGCGACGATCAGATCGTGGAAATGCAGGCCCTGTGGGACATTCCTTCGGTCATGATGCAGGCCCGCGCCTGGCCCATGGCGCCCAGCCTGGGCGTAGAGTGGCTCGTGCCCGGACCCGCGACCCAGGACGGCATTCTGGACGGTCCGTACGATCCGGTCACTGCGGACGCCAGCGTACAGCTCGTGTTGGACATGGTCGCAGGGCTTCATCGCTCCGCAGAAGGCGTGGAAGCCATGGGGCTGACGCGCTATTGGCACCCCAAGATGCACTGGTATGGCCCGGCCGGCATCGGCACGGCCCGGCGCATGCACGGCTTTCGCACCCTGCACCAGATCCCATTCCTCAAGGCCATGCCCGACCGGAAGGCGCTCCTGGAAAACGGCGTGCTCTTCGGCGATGGCGCCTATGTGGGCTTCACGGCCTGGCCGGGAATGGCCATGACGCTGACCGGCGACGGCTGGCTGGGCATTGCCCCGGCCGGTCAGCACCTGACCATGCGCAGCCTCGACTTCTGGCGCTGTGAAGCGGGGTTCCTGCGCGAGAATTGGGTGCTGGTTGACCTGCTGGATGTCTATCATCAGCTTGGCGTCGATGTCTTCGGCCGCATGCGCGAGTTGACCGCGCCGCCATACTTCTAGAAGAGACAAAGGCGTTACACGGAGGGCCGCAGAGGATCCGCAGAAGATCGGCAGAGGGCCGTAGAGACCGCGTACGCTATGCCCTCTGTGAATATCTGCGATTCTCTGCGCTGCGCTTTGCAACGTCTTTTCCGATCCCCAGAGATATCAATACCGTACAATTGTGCGTCAAGGGCGGGCAAGACGGGTGACCGCCGGTTCGGGTATCCTGACCTGCATTACCTGTCGTACCGAACCAGAGGAGAAACCGCATGTCACAAGTCCATGAATCCCCCTTGAAGCA
>CAYZLP010001000.1:0-2276 GCA_964478635.1 uncultured Caldilineaceae bacterium | reverse complement strand
GGGCATCAAGCCGCCATTGGCCACAATCACCAAGAAGTTGAGCAAGAGGCCCACACCTAGGACAAGGAGCGGCGGGTTCGTTCGATTGAAAAACACGAAAACCATCAGCAAGAGCAGGGAGCCAACCAGCGTTATGGATGCAACCTCCGTGCCGATCGTTCTTCTGAAAACGGGCAGGAAGAAGACAACTAGCTGGGGCGCCACGGCCACGAGCACCAACCATTCCGCTGAGAGTCGGGGAACTACAAACGGATGGTGATAAACGCTGGCTCTGGCTGCGCCGGCCACAATGCCGGCAATGACGGCAACGGCAAGAATCACTCTACGCGACTCGATTCAGTTATGGACCTGCACGCATCGGCTAAAAACCGGTATGGTCGGGGGGAGCGCCGGCGCCAACGGCCAATAGGAACAGCGTGCCGATTGCAATAGCAAGACGAACATGGTTGCGGTCGATCTGACCGGCTCTCATACCTGCCGTGAATAATTTGGTTTTCATGGTGTCCCCCGACTAAATTGGCCTAATAATCACCGACCAGCACACGGTGCGTGCTTGTGATGATGCAATCATGGCATGGGCCAGGCATCACAGGTGGCATCAAAACAGGCTCATAGGGGACTCATTTCGACGCGACGTTCGAAATCAGGGGCAATTGATGCATAAGGTGCAGGGGACTTGACAGCAAAGGCACATATCCGGCACCAGGCGGCAGCCTACGGCTGAACGCGGCAGCGCAAGCTAGCGTTGAACCGACGCAGCATATGCCGCAAGGATCCGGAACGATGGTTGTTCGACAGGATGGTTGACTGTCCTGGCAGACGGTGCGTTAAGAAAAAGGCCCGGCCGCAGGGGCCGAGCCGCGATCGCAGTGACAGCCGGCATCTCCAGGCCGGAGCCACTGCCTAGGCCATGAGTTGCAGATAAAGCCGTTCGGTCTGGGGCGAGGGTTCGGCCGCGATCTCGGCATGCAGAACCTTCTGGCAGGCATCGAATTGGCGTGCAACCGCGGCACGGTTGCCGGTCGCGGCATGGGCTTGCATGGCCAACCGGTGGGCCTCTTCCCAGCAGTTGTCGACCGCAAGCATCCGTTCACAGACGTCCAGGGCATCGGGGAAGCGTTCAAGCTGAAGGTAGAGTGAAGCCAACTGGCTGAGGGCATCCCGAAATTGGCTATCTAAGGCCCGCCGTTCGATCCGGGCCCACTCGTCTTCGATTTCCGGGCAATACTCACCTTTGTAATAGGTGAGCGCCTGAACCAATGCCCGGATCTTCTTTTCCGGCTCCTCCAGCTCTTCCGCACGGTATAGATTCTGCAAGAAACCATCTACATCCGACTCATAGTCCAAGGCTTGATTGAAGCGGTAGAGGTCGTCTTCGTAAACGATGGCATCGGCGCCGACGGCGCTGCGCAGGCGGTAGATACTGTTCTTGAAGCGGGTTTTCAACTGATCCGGCGACGCTTCCGGCCAGAAGATGGCGCCGATTTCTTCCCGGCTCAAGCCTTCGGGATGGGCCATGAGACAGTAGAACATGTCACGCGAGACCAGGGTTTTCCACTCACTGTTGCCAATGTAGCGCCCGCGCAGGAGCACCTCGGTGCGGCCCAATGCGCGAATCTCTAGTTCCGGCTGCACCGCCACTAGCTCCCGGATATGCTCCGGTGCGCTCTGCCTAACGGCCCTACGCATCTTACCGAGTTGGCGGCGGGTTTCACTCAGGTGGAAGCTGAACTCCTCATGCGCGGTCCCGTGGCGTTCATCGACCCGGATCTGTCGCAGCCATGCCTGAATCGGCTGCGCGGCCACGTAGGCGAAGAAGTGGCTCTCCTGCGCTTCCAGCTGGTCCAAGGCAATCTGCTGCTGCTCACGGGCAGCATCGAAGTCCTCCACGGCGGCCAAGGCTGCCGCGATCCACAGGCGGGCGACTACGGCTTCGGCGACATGTTGCGCGGTTTCAAACCCGGTCAGCGCCCGATTCAAGACCTCAAGCGCCATGGAAGGCTGCTGCGCCAGCAAATGAACTCGCCCAACGGTCAGCTGATAGAGCGCATGCTCATAGGGGGACGGATTCGCCACAATTCGCTCGCCTGCGCGATTGATATAGTCAAAGGTGCGCGCTTCCTCACCGGACAGCGCAGCGAGCCATGCAAGCTGAAGATTGGCGTAGATTTCGAAGAAACGGCCATCGATCTCGGCTGCCACCCGGGCGCTGCGGCTGCACAGCGCTGCAGCGGCCGAATAGAAACCGAGATCGACAAAGACATCGCCCAAGCTGG
>CAYZLP010000999.1:0-2278 GCA_964478635.1 uncultured Caldilineaceae bacterium | reverse complement strand
GCCGAAAGCAAGTTCAAGGATTTGGGCGAAGCGTACGAAGTGCTCTCCGACGAGGACAAGCGGTCGAAGTACGATCGGCTTGGCGCCGAGTGGCGACAGTATGAACGTGCCGGCCAGGCTGACGACTTCAACTGGCAGCAGTGGGGCGCGTCGCCCGGCGGCGGGTCTCAGTACCGCACCATGTCGCAAGAGGAGTTTGATCAGATGTTCGGTGGCGGTCGCAGCAGCGCCGGTTTCGGCGGCAGTAGCGGCTTCTCCGACTTCTTTGAAGCGATCTTCGGCAGCGGCGGAGCGCGTCGCGGCGGTTACCAGAGTGCCTACAGCGAGGACCTGTTCGGCGGCGGCGCCAATATCCGCCAGTCGCTCGACATGGAACATCCCATCCAGATTACGTTGGAGGAAGCGTTCAATGGCACAACACGCCTGTTGGAGTATGGGGACGGCCGCCGCGTGGAGGCCAAGATTCCGCGAGGCGTACGCACCGGCTCCAAAGTACGGTTAAGCGGCCAGGGCGGGTCGACCAACGGGCAGTCCGGTGACCTCTACCTGACCGTCGAGGTCATGCCCCACCCTGTCTATACACGTGATGGGGACGATCTGCGGATGACGGTGCCGGTGGACATGTTCACCGCGCTCCTCGGCGGTAAGGCCGACGTCCGGGCGCTCGACAAGACCGTCAAGTTGAGTATTCCCGAGGGGACCAAGAACGATAAGGTGTTCCGGCTCAGCGGTCTGGGCATGCCCAACCTGCGGCAGCCTGACAAGCGCGGCGACCTGTACGCAACGGTCTCGGTCGCCATGCCGGAATCCCTCTCCGACTCCGAAAAAGAACTCGTCCGCCAATGGCGTGACTTACGAAACAACGAAGGCAGCTAGCCTTTAGAGGTGACTTTATGCGATTAGACAAACTGACAGAGAAAGGGCGTGACGCGCTGCTCGAAGCGCAGAACATGGCCCAGGAATACAACCACCCGGCAATCGAACCGGAACATCTGCTGATGGCCCTGCTCCAGCAAGAAGGTGGCGTTGTCCCATCGGTCATTCGCCGCATTGGTGGTGACGAGGCAATGCTCATCCAGAGCGTCGAGCAGGCGCTGAGCAAAATGCCGCGGGCTACCGGTTCTTCGGTCCAGGTGGGCATGAGCCGCGAGCTCAACAACCTGCTGGAAGAAGCCGACAGCATCGCCGAGAACATGAAGGACGAGTACATCTCGACCGAACACATGCTCATGGCCATGGCTCAGCCCAAAGCGGGCAAGATTCGCGAACTGTTGGCCCGACATGGCATAGACTACAACGCCATTATGCAAGCACTGGCCAGCGTACGCGGCTCTCAGCGCGTGACCAGCCAGAATCCGGAAGCCCAGTATGAGGCTCTGGCCAAATACGGCCGCGATCTGACGGCTGAAGCGCGCAAGGGCAAGCTCGACCCGGTCATCGGCCGCGACGAGGAAATCCGGCGCATCATCCAGATTCTCAGCCGCCGCACCAAGAACAACCCGGTGCTTATCGGTGAACCGGGCGTTGGCAAGACTGCCATCGTCGAAGGGTTGGCCCAGCGCATCGTCAATGGGGACGTGCCGACCGGTCTTAAGGACAAGCGGCTTATCGCTCTTGACCTGGGCGCACTCATTGCCGGGGCCAAGTATCGCGGCGAGTTTGAGGAACGTCTGAAGGCTGTCCTGAAGGAGATTCAGGATGCTGAGGGCGAAATCATTCTCTTCATCGACGAGCTTCATACCCTGGTCGGCGCTGGCGCGGCCGAAGGCGCGATGGACGCCAGCAACATGCTCAAGCCACTTCTGGCGCGTGGCGAGTTGCAGACAATCGGGGCAACCACCATTGACGAGTATCGCAAGCACATCGAGAAAGATGCGGCATTGGAACGGCGCTTCCAACCGGTTTTCACCGAAGAACCGAGCGTCGAGGATAGCATCTCCATCCTGCGCGGCCTGAAGGAACGGTACGAAGTGCATCACGGGGTGCGGATCACGGACCCGGCGACGATCGCAGCGGCCACACTGAGCAATCGTTACATCACGGATCGTTTCCTGCCTGACAAAGCGATCGACCTTATTGATGAGGCCGCCAGCCGGTTGCGGATGCAGATCGACAGCAAACCCGCGGAGCTGGATGAAGTGGACCGCGAGGTGATGCAGCTCGAGATTGAGCGCGAGGCCCTCAAGAAAGAAAAGGACAAGGCCAGTCAGGAACGGCTGGCGAAACTGGAAGAAGAGCTTGCCAATCTCAAAGAACGCAGCATGGAACTAGCCACGCG
>CAYZLP010000998.1:0-2279 GCA_964478635.1 uncultured Caldilineaceae bacterium | reverse complement strand
TGCGCTGTTTCTTCGATCTAGCTGTCACATATCCGGTATCCAGTGTCTCGCCGCGCGGTAACTCAGCGTGGCGTTGGATCCTTGTTCCGGAAGTAGATTAGGGGAGTTGTTCGTGCCGATTATTCGCACACGCGTTGCCGATGATACGTGGGTCTTTACCAGCAGGCTCTATGTGGAAGTCAATGCCGGTCTCGTTGTCACGCCGGAGGGCGGCATCCTGATCGACACGCTGCCATTCCCCTCGGAGACCAAGCAGATTATCGATTTTGCCCGGCGTGTCTGTCCGGCAGGCATTAAATATGTCATCAATACCATCAGCCACGCCGACCATGTGTACGGCTCCTGCTTCTTTCCGGAAGCCGAACTGATTGCCCATGAACGGTGCCGGCAAATGCTGATGGAGCATGGCGAAGAAGGGCTGGCAGAAGCCAAAGAGCAGACGCCGGAACTGCGCTCAGTTGAGATTCGCCTGCCCAAAATTGTCTTCAACGAAGGCGTCGTGGTGCGCTTGGGCGGCAAGACCGTTCACGTGATGCATGCACCCGGTCCCAGCCCCGATGTCTGCGTGGCCCACGTCCGTGAGGACAAGGTGCTCTTCGCCTCCGACCTGATCATGCCGGTGCCGCTGATATCGTCGCCCCTGGCCGATATCGAGCAGTTCAAGCGCTCTCTGGAAAACCTCTACGAGTTCAATCTGGAGTGCATCGTGCAAGGTCACGGCGATATCTTGCTGCGGGGTGAAGTGACGAGCAGCATCGACGCCAGCATTAGCTACATCGACGACATTCAACAATTAGTCAACGACCTCATCTCTGAGGGCGGGACCAAGCACGACCTCCTGCAGCACGACATTGAAGAATACGATCGCAGCCGCATTCCCCTGGGCGGATTGGTCCAGCAGTTCCACGCCCAAAATCTGCTCTACCTGTGGGAGCAGGCGAGACGGCGCCAGCGGGCCGAACGGGAAGCGGCCCGGGCCGCCTGACAGGTAGCGATTCTTGGTACATTGCGGCGTAAATGCTTCGACGGTGCTCAGCACCAGTACCACGGCGGAAACTCGGCGTCGCTAGCACTGATAAAAACTGTCGGGTCATTTCCGCCGGGATTTACTAGCCATGAGACTTGATGAGATCGTTGCTGCGGTGCAGGCCCTTTCTCCGGGCCAACGGCGGCGCCTGCTGCGCCGTCTGTCCGCAACAGGTTTGCTGGAAGCCGAGGATTTGGCCACCGATCAACGCCGTCTGGACGTTGCGCCTGCCCTGGGCCTGGCCCGGGCTCGCGCCATGACGGAACGGCAGGCCGTGAAGCAGACCCAGCCGGCCCGGGCTACGATGACGGCGCCCAAGCCGTCACCGCCTGCTGCTGCCGAAGAGCAATATCGTTCACCCGTCAGCGGGCGCGTTGTATTGGGCGCGCCTACGGCAGAAGCTGCTGACGATGATCCCCATGCCATGTCACCTCTGCCCGGTCACGCACCCGACAAGCCCATCGAAATCATTTTTGACGGCGGCAGTCGGGGCAATCCCGGCCAGGGTTACGGCAGCTATGCCTTGCGCTGGCCCGGTCAGGCGCAGCAGATCGTACAACTCAAGTTTGGCCAGCGCGTCACCAACAACGAGGCCGAGTACGATACCCTCATTGCCGCGCTGGAAGCGACCCTCGCTCGCCTGCGCGACGCCGGCGCCGATCCCAAGACTGCCACGCTCATCGTGCGCGGCGATTCCCTCCTCGTGATCAACCAGGCCAAGGGCGAATGGCAGTGCAAGGAAGAGCGGCTCCGCAAGCGCCTGACACGCGTTCAGGATCTGATGGCGCGCTTCAAGGAGTGCGTCCTCATCCATCACCCGCGGGAAAAGAGCGTCGAGGTCCTGGGACATTAGCGGCGCTAACAATCCAGATTTTGTGCTTCCTCAATAGGCCCGGAACCCGTCGTATAGCGTCAGTTGATAGTCTCCTTCTGTCTGAAAGCTGCTGCGGGCGACCGCGAAATAGTCGCCGTCAGCCGGTAGATTGAAGGTCACGCGCTCCCGCGAACCGGTCTGCATCATGACTTCGTTGACTTCCCCTTCCAGAATCGATTTGCCCTCTGCATCCAGCACGTCGATGACGAGATCCAGCTTGTCCCCCAACGGCGCGACAATCAGCGTCATCTGTTGGTCGGCCTGTCCGCCGAAAGGCCAGAGATCGCGCACAGTCTCGCTCGGCGCTGTGGGCGGAATGTTACCGGTCACCGGTTGATCCAGGGTCAGCGGCTCCTGTCCCCGGTCGGTGTAGGGCGA
>CAYZLP010000997.1:0-2280 GCA_964478635.1 uncultured Caldilineaceae bacterium | reverse complement strand
AGCATGGGTCCCCGGCCGATGCGGTCACTCACCGTGCCGGTCATGAGCGCGCCGACGACGCCTGCGCCTTCAAGGATGGTCAGGGCCGCGGCGGAAATCCAGAGATCGACTTGCTGGACATCGCGCATGAAGGTTGGCAGGTAGACGGTCAGCGCCACGATCATGAAGGCCTTGGGCAGCATGATCCACGTCAGCACGGGAAAGACCTGGCGCATGCGCGGGATCATTGCCCGGAAAGAGGGCGGCACGCCGTCGGGCCGGGCCTTGACGTTGTGCAGCCGCCAAAAGAGCACGGCCGTGGTCAGCCAGCCAATGGCCGCCAGCCGCCAGATCCCGTCAATGCCCCACCAGAGGACGGCCGTGGCCACCACGATCGGACCCACCGTGCGCCCCAGCTCGCCGCTGGCCATAAAGAAGCTCATGCCCGTACCCACCCGGTTCCCGGAGGTGCGGGCGATCATGGCGGGGGCAGGCGCGTGGAAAGCGGCAATGCTCACGCCCGCGGCCAGCAGCAGAAGCATGAGTGCAAAGTAGCTGTTGACCAGCCCGATCAGGCTCATGAGGGTGGCGGTGACGGCCGGCGCGAAGATCACGAAGTAGCGCAGGCTCATGCGGTCGGCCAGAAAGCCGATGAACGGATTGAGGATACTGGGCAATTGGGTGAAGATGACCAGCGCGCCGGCGGCCGTGTAATTGGTTCCCAGGGTGGTCATGATATCCCTGAGCAGCGGCGGCAGGAACGCAGAAAAGGTATCGTGCATGAAGTGGCCGCCGGCCACGGTCAGCACCTGGTCGGTATGGAAGACGTCGTCCGCGCTGGCTTTTGCGGTCGGGGCCGCGACGGCGGGAGAGACGGCGACCGGCTTGTCCACAGATTGGGTTGTCATGACCAAGATCCCCTGTACATTCGCCTGCAAATTCAAGAGAAACGCTTTTCTTCCGGCAGCGAGTCAGATCCGTGAGCGCGACGGCGCTACCGCTGCCAGGGCATGATGCGCCGCTCCAGCCACTGGAGGCCGAAAGTCAGAAGCACGCCGAGCCCCATGACGACAAAGAGACCGGCGTACATCTTTTCCGTGACCAGCACCTCCCAGTAGTAGAAGGTCACGAATCCTACGCCTTTCCGCGCCCGCACGAACTCGATAGCGACGATGACGATGAGGGCCGTACCCAGGGCCAGGCGCAGACCGGCAAAGATTACGGGCAGCGCGCCGGGCAGGATGACGTGGCGGAAGAGCTGAAGCCGGTTGGCGCCGTAGTTCACGCCGGCCTGGATGTAGACCGGATCGATGTCGCGCACGCCGGCCATGGTGTTGATGGCCACCAGGAAGAAGGCCGAAATCGCCACCACCGCAATCTTGGGGCCCTCGCCGAAAGGATTAGCGAAAATCAGCATCATGATGGGAAAGATCGCGATCTTGGGCAGCACGTAGATGGCCGACATGGTGCCGTCGAGCATGGTGCGCACGGTCTTGTTCATGCCCATGATCATGCCAAGAAAGACGCCCGGAATTGCGCCGATCACAAACCCGGCAAAAACCCGCCAGAGGGTGGTGAGGACATGACTTTCCGTGAAGAGGCTCAACGCAGCCGGCCATCCCTCCGCTGAGAGCGTGGCCGGGAAGAGCCAGGGCCGGCCGAACATGCTCGTCTTGTTGAACTCGTCGTAGTTGACCGTCAAATCCCACAGCGCGGCGGCGATCCGCGTCGGCGGCGGAAACCAGCGCGGGTTGAGAATCTCGTTGCGTGCAATCAATTCCCACGCCAGCAGCAGCAGCACGGGAAAGGCGACGGCTAGACCAATTTCATAGGTGCGGCGGTAGCGCAGCGGCACCCATTGCCCGACCTGCTCGGCCAGCATCACAAAGAGCACAAAATTGACCAGCATGGCCAGCCACCACAACGGCTCCCACAACCCGCCCAGCGTGAACAGAAGGTTCCAGACCAGCAGGCTGAAGAGGATGATGAAGGTGTTTCGTTTCACCAGGTCGCTCCAAGAACGAGTTTGAGAGAGTGGCGAGAAGAACGTCGCATTCTCTACTCCCCTACCGCCATCTGCTCCTCCAGTGCGCGCATGACTTCGCCTTCGAGCTGCTGCCAGATGCGGTAGGTCAGGTCGGTGAATTCAGGCAGGCTGGTCGTTTTGACCGAGCGGGGATGGGGGATATCCACGTCAAAGGTCGCCTTGTGCGTGCCGGGATGGGCCGTCATCAGGACAACCCGGTCGCCCAGGAGCACGGCTTCGTCGATGCTGTGGGTGATGTAGACCACGGTCTTGCG
>CAYZLP010000996.1:0-2281 GCA_964478635.1 uncultured Caldilineaceae bacterium | reverse complement strand
TCACCAAGTCAATGCCGGAATCCAGCGGACGCAGGTTGAGGGGCGTGGCGAAGGTAGTGTCGATGACGGTGGTGATGCCCCGGGGCCGGGCTATGGCGACCAGCCGCTCCAAATCGACGCAGTGCATGAAGGGGTTGGTCGGTGACTCGGAAAAGATGACCTTCGTGTTGGGACGGATTGCTTCTTCCAGCCCAGTGTAGTCGCCATGACCAACGATCGTCGTCTCCACGCCGTACCGGGGGAGAAACTGCTCCACAAAGAGAAGCGTGCTGTGGTAGCACTCATCCGTAACGATCAGGTGATCGCCGGCGCTCAGCAAGAGCAGGAGCGTCGACGTGACGGCCGCCATGCCGCTGCTCAGTAACATTGCCTCTTGTGCACCCTCCAGGGCGGCGATTTTTGCCTCGGCCGCGCGCACCGTGGGGTTGCCGTAGCGGCCGTACTCCTCCCGTTCCGGCTCCTCCCAGAACATGCGCTCCTCTGTGAACGTGACCAGATCGTCGCAGGAGTCGAACGTGTAGACCGCCGTTTGCACGATGGGCACGGTCAGGCTGTTCTGGCTGCGAAAACGTGCTTCGCCCTCGTGGACGCAGGCGGTTGAGGGCAATGCAGCCGGTTGCGCTGCTTCGGCTTGAGATGTAGTGGCGGGCCGAATGGGATTGGTGCTCATGGATTCCTCCGGTTATCGGGAAGCGCTCAGTGCGCACTACGATGCGTCAGCGCGTGCGCGCAAAAAAAACCTCTCGCCAGACGAGAGGGAAGCCGGAGCGCCACTCTCATCTGCCGGTGCATGCACCGCCGGATTTGGCACCTGACGCATATGAACGGCTGCGCCGGTTGCCGAGGCTTCATAGGGCCGGTCCCTCTGCCTCTCTCGATAAGAGATGTAGCTGTGAAGGCGGACCTGAGTTGCTGAGGACCGCGTACGGTCAGCTACATAAACGTATGTGGTTGTGACAATGGGCGCCATCATACCACAAGCAAAAGGGCTGTCAATTTCGCAGGATTGCGATCAGGAATTCTGCTCTGAAAATGGTCCGTTTTCATTGCTCGGGGTGAATGCGGCGTTCATGTTGTCTCAGTTTGAAACAATTCGACCGCAACTTTGGCGGATTGCGCCGGTTGGTTCCGGTCTATTGGCGGCAAACGGAAGTCTCCGCCACGCACGAAACGCAAACCTACCAACCGCGAACGGTGAACCAATGTCCCTTACTCCCCGTCCATTCGGGCAGCAAGCGCTGCTGACCAAATGCCTGACCCAGGCCTCCTACGATCGCCTCCGCCGCATTGGCCAGCACCTGCACATCGGCCTCAAGGGTGCAGCCCGCAATCGCAAGGCGAACTGGATCGCAGCCATTCACGCCGGATGGTCGGATCCCGAAAAACGTACCCTCTTCTGGCGCCGGCTCAGCCCGGAAGCGCAGGCCGCAGCCCGGCGCCTCAACCGCATCCCCGGCTTGCCCCGGGCCCTGGCTCTGAACGAGTGGGGCGAACTCCGCCCCTTGCACGAACTGACGGCCCCACTGTCACCCACCGAAGAACTCTATCTGGCCGGTCTGCTCTATGGCCCCCACGGCGAAGATCCCCTTGCGGCCGACAGGTTTGCCCTGCCCGCCGATCTAGCGCAGTGGCTTTCGGCCGACGCACCCGTGTCCGCTCCGTTACGGACGAGTTCGCCCCCGGCCCAGGCTCAAACAATGCCCGATCTCCTCGTCGATCTCGGCCAGCTGCTCGTCTTCTTCTGTCGGCCAGATGCCCCGCGCCTGCTGCACGGCCGCTGGCTCCCACCCGATACGCTGGCCGAGGTGACCCGCCGTCTCGCCCGCCCGCCTACGCTGGACCCCAGCGCAACCCATAAGCGGACGCCCGCACTGCGCAATCTCTTTTTCTGGG
Organism: uncultured Caldilineaceae bacterium; assembly: GCA_964478635.1. Classification (GTDB taxonomy): domain Bacteria; phylum Chloroflexota; class Anaerolineae; order Caldilineales; family Caldilineaceae; genus JAGRCP01. The sequence continues at coordinate 388 of CAYZLP010000996.1, read as the reverse complement.
CCAGCCAGGCCCAGCTCATCGCCGACGGTCGCCTCACGCCCCTGGCCTGGGCTTGGCTGGACCAGGGTCCGGCACTTTGCCTGCGCGATCTGTGGAACGCCTGGCTCGCCGACGACTCGACCGGAACGCTGGACCCTGCATCCAACTTACGGGCAATCTACCTGCAACCCGCAGCAGATTGGAGCCCGCCCCTGCGCCGGCTGGCCATGCAAACGCTGGCAGAGTTCGATCATCCCTTTGAGGCGACCGCATGGAGCGATCGCTTGCTCCGCGCTCCAGCTTTGCCCGCGACCTATTTCAACGCACTCCCCGCTTCGCTGACGGATATGGACGCAACGCTCCATGACTTGCTGGCAACAACCCTCGTTGACCTGGGGATCGTTCAGGC
>CAYZLP010000995.1:0-2282 GCA_964478635.1 uncultured Caldilineaceae bacterium | reverse complement strand
GGGTGTGCGGTAGGACACAGCAAGGGCGGCGCGGTTCCGCTATCGTTTTCATACGATTCTGCTGCGCAAAGGCAACGCCGGCCGGACCGGGTCGCTCAGCCGGAACCGCCGCCCGGTTCATGCTCGTTCGCTCTTTAGCACGGCAATAGCCGATTTGACTGGTAATTGAAGGTGAGTGGGCCCATGCTGTCCAATGCTGCAAACCTCGCAATGATGGAGCACATTTCACTCCTCGGACGAACCGGACTTTTGATTCTGCTGCTCGGCGTGATCTATGTCGCCTACTGGCGGTTCCATCCAAGCCGCAAGCGCTCGGACCGCGGGCAGAGCAAAGCCGATCCGACGCCGACCGATTGAAGGCGTGTTGGCATGCAACAAATGCAGCACGCAACAAACGCAGCCTGAGCCTGTCGAAGGCGGATCTACCGAAACGATCCGCCTTCGACAGGCTCAGGCTGCGGCTTAGGGGGGCAGGCTGCGGTTCGACAGGCTCAGCTTCTGCTGCCAGGGCGCTTCACCCGCCGAGCATTTCTACATCCCTATCACAATCTCATAGACGGTGGTCGTGCCGCTGAATTCGTTGGCCACAATGAGGAGCGGCGCGCCCGTGGGACTCTCCGCTGCCGGGACGATGACGAGACCCTCAGGCGCCAGGTCACCGGCTGCCTCGGTCGCAGCGTCAAAATCGCGATTGTTCACGTACTCGATGAAGGCCGGTGCAGTCGGGTCGGTCACGTCGTAGATCATAATGCCGCCGATACGCTCCAATCCCAGGAAGAGATAGGTCCGGCCGTCCAGTTCGGCGATGACGAGGGCTTCGGGTTCACTCCCCTTGTCATCGCTGCGCTCATCGAAGGTCTCATTTTCGCCCGAAGAATTAAAGCCATCGGGATAGCGCTCGGCCGTGATGCGGGCGATCTCGTCGCCGCTGTCAAAGACCAGATTGCCCGCGCTGTCCCAGATGGAGAAAGAACGCCCGCCGAAGCTATAGATCACGTCAAAATCGCCGTCACCGTCCGCGTCGCCATGAGCCAGCGTCGTCTTGAGGCGTCCGAGCGCTTCTTCCGCCTGAAGCTCGGCTGCATTCGGGAAGGCTTCGGCGTCCAGCGTCAGATCCTCCACCCGCGCCTCTTCGCTGTACCCGTCGTAATCTCGGGCATCGCCTTCGTTGGCAGTGATAAGATAGGTCGCACCGTCGACCGCATAGGCGCCGATGGCGTCGGGCTGGTACATGCCCAGCACCGGCCAGTTGCCGAAATTGACCGCGCCGTCCCGGTCGCTGGCATCGAGCATGTTCCCGGCCTGCAGGTGATCCTTGAAGCCCAGGCCGATGACGGCCGTCACTTTGCCAGCGGCCAGATCGACCACGGCCAGGGCGTTGTTCTCCTGGAGCGTGACGTAGGCCGTGGCGGAATCGGGCGCAACCGCGATGTACTCCGGTTCCAGATCCTGCGCGACGTCCGCTCCCGGACCGAAGATGCGCACGCTCGGATCCAGCTCTGCGTTGTTGAAGGCCTGGAAGTCGGCAATGGTGACTGCGTCGGGCGTCAGCTCTTCGATGCCGCCGCTGATGTCGATGATGGCAATGGAACCTTCGGGATCGACGCTGTAGTCGTCGTTGGGCTCGCCCTCATTGGCTGTCAGCACTTTGGAGCCGTCGGGTGTGAAGGTCACCATATCGGGCAGGGGCCCCACTTCGACCTGGCTGAGGACGTTGCCGTCGGCATCCAAAAAGGCGACAACGCCGTTGGCCTGCTTGTCTTCGTTCTCGATGGCCGCGGCAATGATGCCATCGCGGTAGGCCACGCTATTGGCCGTGGCGCCCACGGCGGAGACGTCCATCTGGCCGATCAGCGTCGGTGCGGACGGGTCACTCAGGTCCAGGATGTCGATGGTCTTGTCGCCGCCGTTGACGACAAAGGCCCGGGCCGTAGCCGGATCGAAGGCGACAATCTCGGCCGATTCCGCGTCCAGCTGGCCAGTGGCGTAAGTGCCCAGCGGCTGTAGGGAAATGGCCGACGCCGCAGGCACGGTGCCGCCCTGCGCTTCCCCCTCCGGCGGCATGACCGGCGCGACGCAGCCCGCGAGAACCAATAGGAACAAGCCCAGGATGGTCGTATAGAAGAAATGAAACCGCTTCATCTTTTTTCCCTTCCGGTGAAATGGCGACGCTAGATCGAGGATCCAGCGTTATGGGCAGAAAAGGCTACAAAGGGCCAGCTTAACGCGGTTGCGTTAATGAATTGCCGGCGGCGGGTTAAGAATGGTTTAACGGGCAGTTT
>CAYZLP010000994.1:1572-2285 GCA_964478635.1 uncultured Caldilineaceae bacterium | reverse complement strand
ACCATAACGTTCTTAGGTCAATTCCGTCTGAAGCATTTGTTTCCACCACAGGGGGACAGCGGGAGTTGACCATGAGCGCATAGCGATTACTTCTCTAGTGAATGTGTGTGATTCGCCAAATGGCGGACCTGGTCCAAGAAAAGCAGGATCGGTCCAGAGCAACTCAAGATAAACTCAATACCTATTCTGGGCAACGAAGCCGACGGCAGCCGTCTATCTGCCGCTGATTGCGCGCAGCGAAATGGCGCTGGGGACGCGACCTGTGCTCCGGGCCGAGACGGGCAGCGGCTTCATGGTCTACCTGCCGTCGGTCTGGAGGGCGGATCAAGACGCCCTTGCCCCACGCGGACCCAACAACCAGACTTCAGGCACGGCCGAAGCCGCCGCGATCAGCGCGACCGTCACCATCCGCAAGTACTACTACCCTGCGACAAGCTCAGGACAGGCTTCAACGGCCAGCGCATCGCCATGCGTCAGCGGGGATATGAGTACAAGAATCTACGCTACCTGCACGGGGACCACTTGGGCAGCACGGTTCTGGAGACCCGGTTGGACGGGAGCGTCATCCACCAGGAGCGCTACTACGCCTGCGGGGGTGACCGCTATCGGCAAGACTCGGTCTACGTGTCCGAAAAGTTCACCGGCCAGAAGCTGGACGGGAGCGCATGTCCCTATCCTCATCCTGAGCTAGTCGAAGGACTGCCCCATCCCCA
>CAYZLP010000994.1:0-1531 GCA_964478635.1 uncultured Caldilineaceae bacterium | reverse complement strand
ACCTCCTCACTCCCCACTCCCCACCTCCTGTGAGCTTCCTGTAAGGTTGCCGATAGGCGGCGGTAAAGACGCCGCCTGCTTTCCTCTGATAAGGTTGATGCGCTGTCGTGGCTACGGCGCGGGCAGCGCTTGAGCCTGCCGGCCCGGCGGCGTACTTATTGCATCAGTCTGTCAGAGGAGTAGCATACAATGGCTTTCAACTTGCGGGAGCTGACCGCCCCGACCCAACCGGCTCGCTCCGATCGGGTTCCGACCAACGGCATGGTCGGGCTCGAAGATGTCTACGCGCTCAACAGCCGTATTCGAGAAGAAGCAACCTTCGTCCAGGAGTTGTTGGGCGAAATCAACAAAGTAATGGTAGGCCAGCCACGCCTGGTAGAACGGGTGCTGGCGGCTTTGTTTGCCGACGGCCACATCCTCCTGGAAGGCGTACCCGGCCTGGCCAAGACGCTCTTGATCAAGACGACGGCCCAGGCCATTCAGGCCGACTTCTCCCGCATTCAGTTTACGCCGGACCTGTTGCCGGCGGACCTGATCGGCACCCAGATCTATAACCCGGCGGACCGGACCTTCACCGTCCATCAGGGACCCCTTTTCGCCAACCTGATTCTGGCCGACGAGATCAACCGCGCGCCGGCCAAAGTTCAGAGCGCATTGCTGGAAGCCATGCAGGAACGCCAGATTACCATCGGCGATACGACCTACCGCATGGAGGATCTTTTCCTCGTCCTGGCAACCCAGAACCCCATCGAGCAGGAAGGAACCTATCCACTGCCCGAAGCCCAGGTTGACCGTTTCATGATGAAGGTTTTGGTCGACTATCCCAGCGAAGCCGAAGAGCGGGTCATCCTGGATCGTATGACGGGCGCAACCCTGCCCGCAGTGCAGCCGGTGCTGACGCCCGAACGGTTGCTGGCGGCACGCGATCTGGTGCGCGCCATCTACGTCGACGAGAAGATCAAGGATTACGTGCTCGATCTGGTCATTACGACCCGGCGACCGGGCGAACGGGGCCTGACCGACCTTGTGCCCCTGATTGGCTTCGGCGCCTCGCCCCGGGCCGGCATCGCCATGATCGAGGCCGCGCGCGCCATTGCCTTCATGCAGGGACGGGGCTTCGTGACGCCCGACGACGTCAAGCAGATTGCGCCCGATGTGTTGCGCCACCGCGTCCTCATCAGCTACGAGGCCGAAGCCGAAAACATCACCAGCGACATGATCGTGCGCCGCATTCTGGACTATACCCAAGTACCCTAAGGAACTTTCATGCTGACCAGTGAATTGATGGCCAAGGTGCGCCGGATCGAACTGCGCACCCGTCGGCTGGCCAACGACAGTTTTGCCGGTGAATATCACTCGGTTTTCAAAGGGCGAGGCATTGAGTTTGACGAAGTGCGTCCCTACCAACCCGGCGACGAGGTGCGCACCATCGACTGGAACGTGACGGCGCGTATGAATCAGCCCTATGTCAAACGCTACGTCGAGGCCCGCGAACTGACCGTCATGCTGGTGGTGGATGCCAGCGCTTCGG
>CAYZLP010000993.1:0-2289 GCA_964478635.1 uncultured Caldilineaceae bacterium | reverse complement strand
GAGATCATCATCGGCGCCCAGTTTGGCACCAGCGCCGAGCTGGATGCCTATCTGGCCGCCTTCCGTCTGCCCGACCTGCTCTTCCAACTGGCAGCCGGCGGCGCTTTGGGCAGCGCATTTATTCCCACCTTTTCAGCCTATCTGGTCAAGGATGATCGGGCCGGAGCCTGGCTGCTTTTCAGCCGGGTGCTCAATCTCATTACGCTCCTCCTGCTGGTCCTGGCCGTGCTGGCGGCGCTCTTTGCGGAGCCGTTGGTGGCCCGCGTCATTGCGCCCGGCTTTCCACCGGAGCAGCAGGCGCTCACTGCCGATCTGATGCGCTGGATGTTGCTCAGCACGGTCATCTTCGGCGCCAGCGGCCTGATCATGGGCGCGCTCAACGCGCTCCAGCATTTTCTACTGCCGGCCGCCGCGCCGGTCATCTACAATCTTTCCATCATTGCCGGGGCCTGGCTGTTGGCCCCGCGCATGGGCATCTACGGCCTGGTCGTCGGCGTCGTGATCGGCGCGCTGGGCCATTTCCTGGTGCAAATCCCGGGCTTGATTCGCAATCACGCCCGCTATACCCTGAGCCTGACCGTCCGGGATCCGGGCGTGATCGAAGTAGCGCGGCTCATGGGCCCCAGAGTGCTGGGGCTCTTTTTCGTGCAGCTCCACTTCCTCGTCAACACCATTCTGGCCAGCAGCCTCGCGCCGGGCAGCTTAAGCGCCCTCAACTACGCCTGGCTCCTCATGCTGCTGCCCCAGGGCGTCTTCGCCCAATCCCTGGCCACGGCCACCTTTCCGACTTTCTCGGCTCAATATGCGGCCGGTCGTCACGCAGAAATGCGCAGCACCTTCGGCCGGACCCTGCGCACGGTCTTCTTTCTCAGCATCCCGGCGGCGGTGGGCCTGATCGTCCTGGGCACGCCCCTCATCCGGATCTTGCTGGAGCGGGGCCGCTTCACCGCGGAGAGCACGGCCATGGTTGCCTACGCCCTCCAGTTCTATGCCCTGGGCTTGGTCGCCCACGCCGGCCTGGAGATCACCGTCCGCGCCTTTTATGCCCTCCACGACACGCTGACGCCCGTAGCCTTTGGCGTGGCGGCCATGATTCTCAATATCCTGCTGAGCATCTGGTGGGTGGACACATTAGGCTACGGCGGTCTCGCCCTGGCGAACAGCGTCGCGACTTCGTTGGAGATGATTATCCTGCTCTACTTGCTCAACCGTCGCATGGACGGTATCGAAGCGCGCCGGCTCTTGGCCTCTGTGTCGCGGAGCTTGATTGCCGCTTTAACAATGGGATTGACCGTCTACTTCTGGCTGGAGTGGCTTGGCGGCGCCAATGTCGGCGCAACGGCCGCGCGCTGGCTGGCCCCGCTGGTGGGCATGGTCCTGGCGGCGGTCGTGTACGGTCTGGTCAGCCTGATCTTGAAGAATGAAGAGATGCAGAGCCTGACCACGCTTGTCCGCCGGCGAATCTCAGGCTGAGCCCAATTGAGCATTTGCTAACGGAAGACTAACCAAATATATAGCAAAATCCGACGAATTCATGATAAAGTATGCGGTACGTCGTTGTTTATCGAGGAAACAAGCAGTAGTTTGGCGGTTCTGCTAGCCGCCTATAGGGGAGAAAGCCCATCAATGCCCGGATTCTATTTTGATCCCATGTTTTTTCTGTTTGCCCTGCCGCCCCTGATTCTGGGGCTCTGGGCTCAGTCACGGGTGCGTTCGGCATTCAACAAATTCTCGAAAGTGCCCACCTCTACCGGCATGACCGGCGCACAGGCCGCGCGCCGCATTTTGGACGGCAACGGCCTGCAGCATGTAGATGTCGAACGCGTTCGCGGTACGCTATCCGACCATTACGACCCGCGCAGCAAAACGCTGCGCCTGAGCGAGGCAGTCTACGGTACGCCCAGTTTGGCCGCGGTGGGCGTTGCTGCCCACGAGGCCGGCCACGCCCTGCAGGACCAGTCTGGTTACAGCATGCTGCGGCTGCGCAGCGCCATGGTGCCGACGGTGCAGTTCGGCAGCTGGCTGGGGCCCATCATTTTCATGGTCGGGCTTTTCATGGCCGGAACGGTCGGGACGAGTATCGCCTGGGTTGGCTTGCTGATCTTTGGCCTGACTGCGCTCTTTGCAATCGTCACGCTGCCGGTTGAATTTGACGCCAGTAAGCGGGCCAAGCAACTGCTGGTCGCCGATGGCATCGTGACCCAACAAGAGGTGCAGGGGGTCGACAAGGTACTGGATGCCGCCGCGCTTACCTATGTAGCCGCTGCGCTCCAGGCCATCATGCAGGTT
>CAYZLP010000992.1:0-2295 GCA_964478635.1 uncultured Caldilineaceae bacterium | reverse complement strand
CCGTTTCTCTGTCGACGGTCGCGACGCGGGCTATCTTCGTTCGCTTTGGTGGGTATTGCGGTACGGTGCATATCCCCAGCTACCGGAGCGCCTGCAAAGGATCGCACGTCGTCTCCGCAAGCCTGGGCATGACAGCAGTGTCGATGCGCCACGATGGTTGAGGCCGGCCCTCGGGCATGAGTTGTCGCTGCGTCGAGCCGCGGAGCGTCCAGATGTCTCTCCCCGGAAAAGACACCGTGAGCTTCGTCAGTCCCTTTCTGATCCTTACTCGGCGCACGCGTGGGAGCTCGAGGAACGTATGGCAGCCAGCGGCGGTATGGAATTGCGACGTCCCTTCTATGCCCAGTCAATGATCCATTTTGCATGGGCGGCGCCCGCGCAGCTTATGTTGAGAGGTCGGACCGACAAGTTTCTTCACCGTCAGGCGTTGCAAAGCCTCCTTCCGGAAGAGGTCCTCAAGAGGAAGAACAAGGCCGATTTCTCGGTGACTTTTCAATGGTACGGCGAGGACCTCAAGGCCAAGATCACTGATGGGACGCTCGACAGGCTGGGCGACTGGGTACTTCCGGACAGGGCCACCAGAGTGTTTGAGGCTTATCGGCGTGAGCCGCGCCGCGGCAATGAGCAGTGGTTGGTATGGATTCTTTTTGGCTGTAGTATGCTGTCAGAGACCTTGGAGAGGTAGTCGACTCTTGGTCCGCAGGGCGTTTCAGGTGGGGCTCGTTGATATGAGGGCTAGGAATATGGATAGACAATCCGGCTCAGGAGAGATCGCAAAGGCACCGGGCCGGGAGGCCCGCAAGGCGTACGCGCGGCCGGGAGTCAAGGCGCTAGGCAAACTCCACTTGAAGACCCAGGGAACAGGTGGAAATCTTGGAGACGGAATGCTGGGCATGTCGAGGGCTCCGTAGGACAGTCGTGCGAAGAAGTTCATTGTCCGGATCGGCACGCACCTGATTGGCGTGGGTTTGTACCTGTTTGACGACAAGCCTGAGTTCCAGGGAGCTTTTGGTACAGGGCGCGGATGGGGCATGATGGCGGACGAGTTGGAGGCCGTGATTCCAGAAGCCGCCCACGTCGGCACCGACGGCTACAAGCGGGTGGACTACTCGATGCTCGGTATGGAATTGGCGTCTCACTAACTTAGGGGTTGCAAATACGGCCCATGGCGATGCGGGCTGGCAGGGACGGTAGGGCGGGGCAGACTATGCCGGAGGGACGGCGAATCTATTCGAGTCCGCGACTTGTCGCCTTTGGCCGACTTCATTTGTCAACGTTGGGGCAGGGTACCGGGAATGCCGATGGCAGCTCAGGAATGGGACTGCCCAACATGGGCATGACAATGTCGGACCGGCGGGCCAAAGAGAACATCGTCCGCTTACGGCGGCTTTTTGGTGGCATCTTTCTGTACCTCTTCGACTACAAGCCGGCCTTCCAGGCCGTGCATGGCGTTGGCCGGCAACTTGGTGTCATGGCCGACGAAGTCGAGTGCTTCATGCCATGGGCCGTTGCCGCCGATTCTGACGGCTACCAGAGTGTGGACTACGCCGCGCTCGGAATCCGGCGGAGCCTGCGCTGACAGGCCTGTGCCTTCCGATCCCGCCTGATGCTTGACGAACACCTCGGCTATGTCGCGGACCGAGGCCGCCTCGATGCGTTCAGGGAGGCCATCGCCAAGGTCGTCAGGCCGGGAGATGTGGTCGCCGACCTGGGCTGCGGCACCGGCGTCCTCGGGCTGCTGTGCCTGGAGGCTGGCGCGTCACGCGTCTGGGCAATCGACTCCACTGCCATGCTCGAGATCGCGCGCGAATCGATGGCGCGTGCCGGGCTCTCCGACAAGGTCCAGTTCGTTCGAGGAAACTCGCACCGTGTCGACCTGCCCGAGCGGGTTGACGTAGTGATCTGTGACCACGTCGGGTTCTTCGGTTTCGACTACGGCATCGTGCAGACCCTGCATGACGCGCGGCGGCGCTTTCTGAAGCCTGGGGGCCGCATCCTTCCACGCGCGATTCGACTGAAGCTGGCGGCAGTTCAATCGGACAAGGTGTACGCCAAGGCCGACAAGTGGGCGGATCCTGTCGTGCCACCCGAGTTCCACTGGGTCCGTCGGTATGCGGTCAACGCCAAGCATGCTGTCGAGCTTGGCGCGGATGACCTGCTGTCGGGGGATGCATCCCCGGGCGTGATCGACCTGGCGGCCGACAGTCCGGACTTTCTTTCTTGGACCGCAGAGCTGCGTGTCGAACGGGACGGCATGCTGCACGGCCTGGCCGGATGGTTCGAGTGTGAGTTGGC
>CAYZLP010000991.1:0-2296 GCA_964478635.1 uncultured Caldilineaceae bacterium | reverse complement strand
CACCCTGATGTTCTGTGGGAGGTTGTCCAGGAAGCACGCGCATAGAAGAATGCCGGAAAGAGCTAAACAATGATCGTGCAGAATGACTTCGAAATCAAAATCGTCCTGGAAAAACCGCTGATGGCTTTCATTGGAACCGTCTGTGATGAGGGTCCCCGGTCCTCCCCCGTCTGGTTCCTCTTTGAGGATGATCTGATTTGGCTCTTTGGCACCGAAGACGACAGCTTCGTGCAGCGCCTGCGGGCGGATCCGCGCTGCGCCCTCTCCGTGGTTGATTTCGACCTGGAGGCGGGCCTGCTCCTCCATGCCGGCATCCGGGGCGTCTGCACGCTGGAAGAGGTGCAGGAGGATCGCCTGAAGCGCTTTGTCGGAAAGTATCTCGGTGCCGATGAAGCGACGTGGAATGAATGGTTTGTGGAACAGGTCGTCGAGCCCCTTGACGTGATGATCCGCCTTACGCCTGAAACCATCGTCGCCAAGGATGTCTCCTACTTCAAGACGGGTCCCGACTTCGCGTCACGCGATTTCGCCAGTGGCGGGTAGTTTCGCCGGAGTGACAGTCACTGGCGCAAAAGGAAGCTCGTTGTTCGCCGGAGTGACAGTCACTGGCGCAAAGGAGTCCGGTCAGCCAAGATTCGTTGTGCCAGTGACTGTCACTCCGGTACGGCTAAATCGAAGATGCTGCGGGATCATGAGTTTCGTAGGTCACCGATACCAGCGTAACATCTCTGGTCAACCGAATCGTCCGGCAGGTTGATGATTGAAGAAATATTCCGGTAATCGTAGGTGCGGTTTCCAACCGCACGATCTTCCAAGAACACCAGAGGTAAATGGTGCCCGTGCGGTTGGAAACCGCACCTACGGTATTGCCAGATTGTTTCGTTAACCTTCAAGTTGCCGGACCTACATGAACCTCTGTGCCAGTGACTGTCACTCTGGCACGGCTAGAACGCTGAATCAATCCCCACAATCTGCAGCAGGAGCCGCCCCTCCAACTCGGCAAAGAGGGATCGGGCCAGCGCCACCTGATCATCCTCCAGCCGGCTTTCTATCCAGCCAAGCCAATTCTCCGCGATGGCCGTGGCATATTCCGCATAGGGTTGCTGGCCCCGGGCCGCGAGCCCTACCACCTCAAACCAGAGTTGAATCACGGCATAAAAGGCCGGCGTACTGCTCAGCGCAAGCAATTCCCCCAGCAATGCGTCCGGGCTCCGCTTCGCTTGCCCGAGTACGGCGTCCAACTGCGCGGCCAGATTCGACGCAATGGTATGCAGGACCTCACCGATCAGGGCATCTTTCGTCTCAAAGTAGTAGATGAGCATGCGGTCGCTCGTGCCTGCGACGGCAGCCAGCTTGCGTAGGCCAATGTCGGCCAGGCCGTGCTCGATCACATATTGAGTGAGCAGGCGAATGATCTCTGTTTTCTTTGCCGTCACTTTGTCCATAAGCAGGAACCTACAAAAAGTGGGTGCCCGGGCCGGGCACTTTACGGCGGTTGACCTGGCTTCGACAGGCTCAGCCTACGCAGCCCCATGCCAGTACGATTGGGTCAATTGTCAGAAGTCGACGCCAGCACTCGCAAACGACTGAGCCTGGCACAATTGTAGTGCTACTTACACAAATCGCGTGTAGCAGTCGCTACAATACGACTCAAACCCTAATGTAGCAAGTGCTACACATAGCTCTATATCCACCGCCTTACCAAAAAAGGGGAACCGATATGTCCGACCAATTTCACAAGTCCTGGCTACTGATCACGGCCCTCGTCGTCGGGGCTTTTGGCCCGGTCTTCGCCCTGGGCGCCATGGAGGCCACGTCGGAGCCCGCGCGCTGGACGCTCGATCTGCTGAGCTGGCCCCTGGACGGCCGGGAGTCCTATGACTTCGCGACCATGCGCTTTCTCTCTGCGCTGACGGGCGGCTTCCTCTTTGGCTGGGGCGTCATGATCTGGTGTCTGCGCGCCTGGGTCTATGATATCGCACCCGAGCCGGTGCGTCGAACCGTGCTGACCAGCCTGCTGGCCTGGTTCGTTCTGGACAGCGCCGGCTCCATCGCGTCCGGCACGCCCTCAAACGCTTTCTTCAACATTCTGGTCCTGCTTCTGGCCGTGGGTCCCTTGTGGCGTCCGGCCAAAGCGTGAGCGGATTTGCCTCCATCCCACTCGAAAAACGCCGTTGCAGACCCGCCGAAAGTTGGCTATACTGGCTCCCGCAGTGACTGAGTGTAGTGTTAGGTTGATTCTTGTCATTCTGAACGGGTCGACGGTGCGACTTTGGATACGGCGACTGTCCAGTGA
>CAYZLP010000990.1:0-2304 GCA_964478635.1 uncultured Caldilineaceae bacterium | reverse complement strand
ATGAAGTAGACCGGCGTGAAGAAGCTGAACTCGAAGCTTGTCGGGCGATTGACCGGCTGGACCTGCATGGCTTCTGCGTATTCTTGCATCATGAAAAGGCTCATCATCTTGGCGCTCCTTTGGTTGGCTGACTGACGATTTCTCTGCTTGCCAGTGTAGCTGCCCACCGTCGCAGGATCGTCGCAAAACGCAGGCCGTAGCGTATCAAGCTCTGCGGATCGGTGCAAAGTGCGGATAGATCACATAACGCTGCTGCGGTGGTTTGCCATTTGCGGCGGCGTTATGTTGGTGTGGATCGCCTGGTGCGTGCTGGCAGCGTCTGGGCTACCGTCTTGGTCAGCAATCAGACCGTGCATGCTGGTCTAGATCTCAATATATTCCGGTTGGTCGGCTGGTCGAGCCAAATCTGTCATATTCTGGAAATTGCCGTGAACTCGCCGCATTGGAATTGGGTCTACCTTAAGGACTGCGCAAGTGATGTATAGTTTTTGCACAGGGTTGTCTACCCAAAAGCTTAGACATTTGCCTATTGCTTTAATCAGGAGAAAATCTCATGAGTCGTTTAACGCAGTTCAGTCTGGTATTGACCCTTGCCGCTCTGCTGTTTGTCGCCGCCGTTCCTGTTGCGATGGCCCAGGAGACCGACACCTTCGATATCTCGGTGAAGCACAACATCAACGGTCGTGCGCTGGGACTGGAGAAAGAGTTGCCGGTTGATGTATGTGTCAATGGCGGCTACGCATTTACGTTTGAGTTCAAGGACGTGATTGAGACCAGCCTGCCGGCCGACACCTACACGTTCACAGTCTTCTTGGATGACGGTATGGAAGGCAGCAATTGCAGTGGCGATCCGGTCATGTCTCTCGGTCCCGTTCCCATCCCCGCCGGTGTGGATGTCGACGTCCGTGCCCGCCTGAGCGCCGGCAAGACGCCCATCCTGGACGCCAAAGTTCGCTGATCATTCCAGAATCACGTCGTTAGCGTCCGGCTCCTTGCATTCCCCGGAGTGCGAGGAGCTTTTCTATTGGCGATTGCCTCCTTTAGTCCTCTGCATAGCCTAAATTTGTTCCATAGGTCAACAACCGCTGCTGTTCGTATTCCACCGCAACGGAGAAGTCCAGAAACGGGTCGAAGTCGTCCACCTGCTCGATGACGACAATGATGCGGTTGGTTTTGTCCAGCATCAACCTGTTGGGCTGGCCCGTCGCACGCAGAATTCGCGGTTGTACGATTGGCGTCAGTCAAACGTCAATAATTCGTGAAGCCCAAGCTTCATGCCGGCTGAGCAGACTTTGAGAAATCATCCGTCGCGTTGTCGTCGGTTCTAAGCGCCCAAGCGGTCCACAGCGCGCCGAGGAGATCAAGTACCCCAAACGCAATCAGAAGCGGATCGGCCAATCCAAAGAGAACAAGGCCTGTAAAGAAGATGATGACAGACAACCGGCCATGGACGCTCAGACGAAAGTAATCAGTTATCTCAAGGCGCGCTGACTGAACGCAATAGTAAGCCAAAATCAACAGCAGAACACCGACAATGCGGATCCATGGCTCAGTCGTACCAGGCAACCCCAATAGGCCGAGGAACAAATTGGGAATAAGAAGCAGCGTGAGGCCTAGCACCACGAGGTAGATTCCGAAGACCAAAACACTTACTGCTGCCTTGCTCATCTCATTTTCCCTTCAATATGGGTCTGAAACCAGCTAAGGATCTCTTCCATTCTCGAGCTTGAACACACCAGGATTGGCATCGCGGTACCCCCTGGCGTTATGATTTGGGGCCATACCGGCTTACAGTGGTACACTCCTTGGCCATCCCGATTGGGTCCCAAATCTCCATCTGGTGCCGACTCTTTGCTGTCGAGTCAGCATTCTTCTTCGGTATGACCAATCGTCAACCTACGCTACCGTATCGATTGCAACAAATTGTCCACAAAGTCCAAGCTGCCGATCGCACACGGCATAGGAACTCACTGCCTCGAAAATGGACCGCGGATGACGCTGATCAAGCCGATTCTCCCGGATTTTCATCCCCCGTGACGCACCAGCGACGCATGCTAACTTCCGGAAGGAAACCGGTCTACGTGGGGCGTTCGGATAAGTTGTTGTCCGGGGTTAGATTGAAGGCTGCGGAGTGCTGCTTCTTGATTCACGCTCCGTCTCCCAGGTTATAAACGTTGCTGATGCGGAAAGATGGGCGTCTTGATACGATAGAAGTTGCGTTTTGGGACGATTCTGCGACGGTCGCTTGATAGACTGCAAGCAACGAAACGCTCACAGAGATTCACTCGCAAGGAGACAAGCTCA
>CAYZLP010000989.1:0-2305 GCA_964478635.1 uncultured Caldilineaceae bacterium | reverse complement strand
AACGGCCGCTCGGAGTCGGTATGCAGGTGCGAAGTCCGGATCGATATCAAGGGTACGCTTGAGCATGAGCAGAGCGCCCGTAACGTTGTCCTCGCCAAACATCTGATCCGCTTGATCGTAGTACCAGACCGGATCCTCTCCGACGACATCCTGATCGGAGCGCAGCCGAACGCTCTCGAACAGATAGTCTATGAAGTCTTCGTATAGCGAGAATTGGTCGGCGTCGGCGAAAATCATAAAATTTACAGCGTGATTATCGTCGTCCAAAAATATCATGCGCTTGACGGCGATCTGGTCGTTGAGAAACGTGTAAGTAAGGATTTCCGCATCCAGACCCTGAAGCGTCCGATAGTCGCTTCGTGCCTGCAGTTCAAAGCCGGTTGCAAAGGTCTCGAGATTTTCCAGGACCGCATCCGTATATGCGACGACATTCCCGTTCTCAAATTCGGTGCTGAGCAGGTCTTCCTCAAGGAGCGTCAGTCCTGCATCTACACCATTGTAGAGGCACAGGCTGCTGTTGGCTCCGCAAACGCTTTCTGCATTTTCCGGCGTCTGCCAGAACGTGGGATAGAGGGTACGAAAATCCGTATTCTCGCTGTCAAATTGTGCAAGCCGACCGTACGCGGTTTGGCGCACGCGTTGGCTACGATACGGCTCGGTGAGGGTTTGATCTTCGCCGGCTTTGGTAATGGTCAGCAAGTATCCGCCAACTGCTGTGCTTTCCGCGTCAGAAATGAACAGCAGATACGTTCCACTCTTCGGGGCTTTGTAGACAATTTCGGCATCGAGACCGAAGATTCCCCCTTCTCCACTGTCATCGTCTACCACCATCTCTTCGAGCGTTTCACCGCTGTACAGAAGGATCAGGAGCGGGTCGATTAGCAATGACTGGGCCATGACTGCGATTCGCTCGCCTTCTTCCAACTCAAGCTCGAACCAATCCATGTCACCGGTGATATCGATCGCGCCCAAAATCTCCTGGTCCTGTTTGAGCAGCTCTCCGTCTTCAGGTTGATTGACTGCAAAAATCGGCTCACTCGCGGTCAAGTCATAGGCGTTTGGATTTTTTGAGAATTGGCTGACAAAGATTCCGTAAGGCTCCTCGTAGTCGGGTGTGAAACGGATGGACGATGTTCCGTCGCGCTGCATTTGTGACTCGGCCTGGAACTCGCCAAATATGTCATAGATTTCAATACTGGGGGTTCCCGGACCTTGTATCGTCATGAGAACAGGCTTGTTGGGGACGCCCAGCAGCAGGAAAATGTCCTCGGCTAGATTGCTCTGAAGGGTGGCGTCAAAGACAGTGTTTGACGGGGAATCCAGGATGCGCCGCTCTTGCAGACCTGCGTCTCCTTCCGCCAGGAGCGCGTTGACACGAGGCACAATGTCTGCGGCGGTCGGGGCGATTCCAAAACCGGCATCTGTGAAGAGGTAGCTGACTATGCCCAGCAGTTCACCCGTGTCTGAGATGAGCGCCCCGCCGCTCTGACCGCCGGCGACACTCGCATCGATCTGGTAGAACGCCATGTCCGCTAATGGCCAATTTCGCAGGCGTGACAGAATCCCCTGAACGAGCGTGGGCTGTGGCAGGCGTTCTACTTCGCCCGGATAGCCGATCAGGTAGACTTGGCTGCCGACCTCCAACCCTGCGCCGTCGGTCAAGGCAAGAGCCGGTGCGCCGTGGTCGACGGGACCCAACAGGGCGAGATCCGCAATCAGATCCCACGCCACGACAGGAACGTTCTCGTACTCGGCGCCGTCCGGGAAGACGAGCCGAGTTGTGACAGAAGGCCAGACAACGTGGGCATTGGTCAACAGGTAATTTTGTTCGATCAAGACCGCACTACCCGTGCTGAGGGGCGTCTCAACAAATGCCACGGAAGGCGACAGTTGGGCAAAGATGTCGCGTGCGCTCATCGGATCTGCCGTGCTTGCCCGCTGTAGAGATATCCCTGATGCTTCTGCCGAGGGCTCCGTCTCGGGATGAGGTGTTGGTTCTGCCTCCATCGCCATTGCGGGCCGGGCTGCAGAGACCGCCCTGTCCATGAAATCGGCCATCGCTTTGCCATCCATGGACATACCGGCGCATCCGCTTAGAATGCCGCTGATCAGAAGCGTAACTGACACAATGGGCATGCGTCGCACAAGAAACATGGTTCTCTCCTTGGTAGTGACGGGGGAACGCTACGCAATCGAATTGGCAAAGCGAACCACTGGATTTCTCAGAATGTTGGCGTTAATGCAATGCCAGAGGCATTAGTGGGTCTATCAATACATCGTATGTTTCTGCAGAAATCCTTTTTTC
>CAYZLP010000988.1:0-2311 GCA_964478635.1 uncultured Caldilineaceae bacterium | reverse complement strand
TACTGGGGCTGCTGCAGCGCAGGGTTATTGAACCCTTTGCGCCCCGCCTGGGGCCCCAGTTACATGCGGCAATCGGCACCCAACTGCGCTGGTTGATCCTGATCGGCGTTCTGTACGCGGCAATATTGCGCCTGGACATTCCGGGAGATTTCCTCAAGCGCGCCTTACTGGACATTCTTTTCCTGGCCGGCGCGGGCGTGCTCTTCATCGTACTGTGGCGCTCGTTGGACGTGCTCATGGGCGCCTATCGAGCGAGGCTTGCGGACAGCGAACGGCAGACGGATATGGAGCCGGCGCTCCAACTCATCACGCGCCTTGCACGCATGGCCCTCACGGTGGCCGTTGTCACCATCACAATGGGTCACTTCGGTATCAACGTTGCTGCCCTGGCCGCAGCCGTGGGCCTTCTTGGACTTGCCCTCTCCCTGGCAGCCAAGGATACCATCGCCGATGCCATTGCCGGTATGCTCATCCTGTTCGATAAGCCCTTCCGGGTGGGCGACCGAATCGAAATTGAAGAAGCGAATACCTGGGGCGATGTCACCGACATAGGCCTGCGCTCCACGCGTATTCTGACGCCGGACAACCGGCTGATCATCGTCCCGAACTCTATCATTGCATCCAACCATATCGTCAACTACTCTTATCCCGACCCATTTTACCGCATCCAGCTCCACGTAGGCATTGGCTATGGCGCCGATATCGAATATATCCGCAGACTGATCGTGGATACGGTGAGGAAAGTGGAAGGCGTCTATGCAGAACGGGGAGTGGATGCGCTCTATGTGGAAATGGGCGATTCAGCCATGATTTTTCGCGTACGCTGGTGGATTGAGACCTACGCCGATACCCGACGCATGGTCGATAAAGTCAACACGGCTCTGCAACAAACATTCGATGAGTACGGCATTATCTCACCTTACCCAACCCAAAACGTCATTTTGACGCAAAAATTGCCGCCCTCGGCCTGAAGGGCAAGGCAACAGACGGAGATGCTCTCGAGGAGTTTCCTATGGATTTCGGGTTGCCGATTTTCTTTTTGCTAATCGTGGTCTACGCCCTGAGCGCGCGGCGCCTGGAGCGCTGGTTGATTACGATGCCCATGTTCTTCGTGGCGGTTGGCGCGCTCTTCGGCGACTTCACCGCCGGTTTTTCGTTGGGCGTCCGGGGGGCCGAAACGCTGACTGAAATCACGTTGGCGCTGCTGCTCTTTGCCGATGCGGCCACCATCGGGTTCAGGCGGGTCGCGGCCGACAACGGGCTGCCCGATCGCCTACTGCTCGTCGGACTGCCGCTCAGCATGATTTTCGGCGGCCTGATCGCCTATGCACTCTTTCCGGGGGAAGGCATATGGTTCGCCCTGATGCTGGCCGCCATCCTGGCGCCCACTGACGCTGCCCTCGGTCTCTCCATTTTCAACAATGAAAAGGTTCCGGCGCGAATTCGGCGCGCGCTGAACGTGGAAAGCGGCCTCAACGACGGTATCGTAACGCCATTTGTGACCCTCTTTTTGGCCCTGGCGATTGGCGAAGCGGAGGGTGTGACCGAGCTATTCCTGCGTTCTGCCTTGCTTGAGATTGCGATCGCTGTCGTCGTCGCCGTCGTGGTCGGGCTGCTGGGGGGCTGGCTTTTCCGGCTGGCCAAGGAGCGAAACTGGTCCTCGTCGACCGCGCTTCAAATCGGTGGCTTGGCGTTGGCTTTGACCGCCTTCCTCGGCTCGACCGCCAGCGGCGGCAACGGCTTCATTGCGGCCTTTGTGGCCGGGCTTCTCTTCGGGTATATGGTGCAGGCGCATGCCCATGAAATCGTGGAATTTACCGAGGTGGGCGGAACGTTGCTCTCGCTCTTCGTCTGGACTCTGTTCGGCGTGAGTGTCGTGCTTGAGCTGCTGCAGGACTTCAATCTGCGCGCGCTCCTCTTTGCCATCCTGGCGCTGACGCTCATGCGCATGCTGCCCGTCTTCATCGCCATGACCGGCTCGGGCTTGCGCCGGGACACCGTCGCCATCATGGGTTGGTTCGGGCCCAGGGGGCTGGCATCCGTCGTCTTTACGTTGATGGCGATCGAGGCCTACCATCACGCCGGTCTGGTGCCGGATACGCTCACGGCGGCCGCCGGCTGGACGATTCTTTTGAGCGTCTTTCTGCATGGCCTGACGGCCCAGCCCTTGGCCAACTGGTATGCCCGACGGCTGGAGGCGGCGCCGGCGTCCAGCCCCGAGTTTCTGGAGGCGCCTCCCTTCGCGCTGCGTCGATCCGGTCTGGTAGGTGAGGAGAGGGAGCACACCGCCGCCGAATAAGCGGCGTCAGTG
>CAYZLP010000987.1:0-2312 GCA_964478635.1 uncultured Caldilineaceae bacterium | reverse complement strand
GATTTGACAGGGCAACCGGGGAACACGAGCTGTCTGAATTAGGCCCGAGGCAGCCTCGGTATAGCGATGGGCGGCTTTTCGTTCCGGACAAACGCGAGCATCCCCGGCAGTAAAATGCGGCTCAGGTAGCGGCAGACTCCAGCGGAGGCCGCGGTTCGGGAAAAGATCACGGGGCGTTCGCAGCCGCAGCCGCCATGAGTTGACTTCCCCGTTGCGATGCACATCCTAACTTGAAGATGGAACGGTGACCGGCGACCATTGCGCCGCCCCTTCAGGTGTGCTTCCGAAAGGCGACCCTCCAATGCAGGCAGACACCCTCTCCCCAACCGACGGCGGCCGGTCCATGGCGGTGCTCGCCTCGGGATTGACCCGCGTCTATGATGTCGGATCCGTGCAGGTGACCGGTATCGATGGTATCGATCTGTCCATTCCCGACGGCGCTCTGGTGCTGCTTAAGGGCGACAGCGGTTCGGGCAAAAGCACCCTGCTGTCGCTGCTGGGGGGGCTGGACCGCCTGACCGCCGGGCAACTGACGGTGGCAGGCCGGGACCTGAACCACTGCAGCGAGGCCGCCCTGACCCATTTTCGGCGGTCGGCGGTGGGCATGATTTTCCAGGCCTTCAACCTGCTGCCCACCCTGAGCGTGCTGGAGAATGTATGCCTTCCGGCCATGCTGGCTGGCCGACCGCTCGCCACCATTCGATCCAGGGCCACAGAACTGCTCGGCTGGCTCGGACTGGGCCGGCGCCTGGCCCACCGACCCAGGCAGCTTTCGGGCGGCGAAATGCAGCGCACCGCCATCGCCCGGGCTCTGATCAACGACCCGGCCATCGTGCTGGCCGACGAGCCCACCGGCAACCTGGACTCGGCCAACGCCCGCAAGGTCATGGCATTGCTGGCCGACCTGAACCAACGCTTCCACCGCACCGTGGTGGTGGCCACCCACAGCGATCTGGCCGATCATTTCGCCAGCATGATCCTGACGCTGCAAGACGGCCGTGTGGCCCCATGACATCTGTCACCGCCTCGATATCCCGCTACCTGCGTCTGTTCGACTGGTTCACCCTGCGCCACCTGCGCAGTCAGTGGGCCCGGACCCTGGCGGTGCTCCTGGGCATTGCCTTGGGTGCGGCGGTCTTCACCAGTGTACGGCTGGCCGTCCACGCCACCTTGGACTCGTTTTCCCGCAGTATGGATCTGATCGCCGGAGGCAGTGACTGGACGCTGGTTCGTCCCGGCGGGCGCATAGCTGACAATCTGGTGGCAACACTCATGCGCCACCCGGCAGTCCAAACCGCCTCGCCGGTTCTATCGACCTATGTGCGGCCCGCCGATCGCGAAACACCCTTTCTGCTCGTCGGCATCGATCCGATCCTGGACCGCGACCTACGCAGTTGGTCCGCTCAATCAACAGAGCGGGACGCCGCCGAGGTGTGGATCGATCTAATTGCCCAGCCCGGCAGCATGGTCATCGGGCAGCGCCTCTCCGAGGCCTTCAATTGGCATCCCGGCCAGACGGTTCAGGTGGCTCACTCCAACCGGACGGCGGCGTTCACGATTTTGGCCACACTGGCCCCGGACGGGTTGGCTTTAGTGGAAGGCGGGCGTATCGCCCTGTGCGATATCGCCACCTTTCAGGAGTTCACCGGGCTGTTTGGCCAGGCCGACCGGATCGACCTGAAGCTGGTGACGGCAACTGCCGCGGTTCCACCGGCGTCGCTAAAGGCGTGGCTGCCCGACGGCGTCGTTGCTCGCTCACCGTCAGAACGCAGTGAAAGCGGCCACAGCATGATTCGGGCCTATCAACTCAGCCTCACCTTTCTGAGTTTCATCTCGTTGTTTGTGGGCATGTTTCTGGTATACAGCCTGGTGGCCCTCAATGCCGCCGCCCGCCGGCGCGAACTGGCGGTCATGCGCGCCACAGGGGCCTCGGGCAGGATGATATTCTACCTCTTCGTCGGCGAAGGCGCGTTTATCGGCCTGTGCGGATGGCTGCTGGCCGTGCCGATCAGCAGCCTGATGGTCCAGTATCTGCTGACCGGCGTCAGCCGCACCGTATCCATGCTCTTTGTTCGGGTGGCAGTCGACAGCCTGTCCCTGAGCCTCTGGGAAGTCATGTTATCCTTGGGCGTCACCCTGGTGGTGGCTGTGCTGGCCGCTCTGCAGCCGGCCCGCGAGGCCAAGCAGGTGCCGCCGCGGGAGGCGCTGGACATTGACCCCACGGCGACTCTCAGGCCCCGCTTGATCGGCAATATGGCCTTTGTCGGTGTCGGCCTGCTTGCCGCCCTGTTCGGGGGGTGGTTCCTCGACTA
>CAYZLP010000986.1:0-2312 GCA_964478635.1 uncultured Caldilineaceae bacterium | reverse complement strand
GGATGCCGTGAAATTCCAGGTAGACGGCGTCGCGCCGCTGGCCCTGCGCCGCACGGTCTTGCGCCGCACGGTCTTGCACCGCACGGTCTTGCGCCGCGTCGCCCTGCAGGTGAGGCAGCATGGACTGGGCGTCAAGCCCAGATGTCTCCTGCCCCAGCAAATCCAGGATGGTGGGGAAGATGTCCATGTTGTAGACCAGGGCATCATTCTCCCGCGCCTGCTGCTGACCGGGCAGGCGCACCATGAGCGGGACCCGGTGCGCTTCTTCGTACATGTACCCCTTGTCGTGGAGGCCGTGACTGCCGAGCATGTCGCCATGATCGCTGGCAAAGATGATGAGCGTCTCCTCGGTCAGGCCGAGCTCTTCCAGCCGGGTGAGCAGCCGCCCGATCTGGGCGTCAACCAGGGTCGTGTAGTCGTAAGCCAGGCCAATCACCGCCTGCCATCCGGGCCAGCTCTCAGGCAGCTTGGCGAAGAAGCTGTTGACCAGGCGCGGGTAGCGGCGCGGCTTGCCCTGATAGTTGTCCTGCCAGTTGGACCAGGGGGGAATGGCATCTCTTTCGTGCACGCCCACATATTCGGGCGACGGGAGATAGGGGCCGTGGGGCGCCCAGAACTGGCAGGTCAGGAAGAAGGGCTTGCCGTTGTTCCGGTAGGTGCGCGCAAAGTCGTCCAGCAGGTCCAGGGAGTAGTTGGCCAGGTAGTAGGTCGGCGTCGATTCCAGGGGACCGTTCCATTCTCCGGCCATGAGTGTCTGGCGATCCCGGTTGGCATAGATGGGATTGCGGATCGGGCCGTACTGGAGATCGCTGTCGGCCAGATAGCGCTGGAAGCCGGGATCATCCCGTAAATCGCCGTAGCCGGGAATGCTCATGCCCTCGAACCCATAGTCGCCGGGGCCGAGCTTGGTCCCTACATGCCACTTGCCCGTGAACCCGGTGCGATAGCCCTGGGCTTGCAGCCGGGTGTGAAGCAACTGACTCGGATCGGGCAGCTCCCGGGCCAGCGCGTGGTACATGTCGCAATTGGTACCCATGCCGTGGTTGAAGGCAAAGCGCCCGGTGTACATGGAGCCCCGGGCGGGTGTGCAGAGGCTGGAGGGCGAATAGGCCCGGGTGAAGCAGGTGCTTTGCCCGCGCAGGCGGTCCAGGTTGGGGGTCTGCACGAAGTCGTTGACCAGCGTGTCGGCCCGCATTTGGTCCACGCCGATCCAGAGTACATTGGGGGTTGAGCGTTCAGTAGCGTCCATAGCGATATCCTGTCTCGTACATGGCCACGATATTCTCGACCGGCACATCCACCTGGAAACAGGGGTGCCCCGGCGATAGAATGTAGCCGCCGCCCGGCCCCAGTGCGTCAATCACCCGCTTGACCTCCGTCTCCACTGCGTCCACGCTGCCAAAGGGCAGCACTTCTTGGGCGCTGACGCCACCCGAGAAGGACAAGCGATCGCCGAACTCGCGCTTCAGATCGGTGGCGTCCATATTGGGCACCTCGGGCTGGACCGGATCGAGAATGTCGACGCCCCATTCGATCAGCTTGGGAATGGCCGGCCGGATGTTGCCGTCGGTGTGGAAGAGCACCTTGATGTCGTGACGATGGGCCAATTCTGCACACTTGGCGACCCGGGGCGCGAGGAAACGGTCGAGCATCCGGGGGCTGATAAAGAGGTTGTTCTGCGCGCCGATGTCGTCGGCCAGGCGGAAGATGTCGATCAGATCGCCTATCTCGGCAAAGGCCCGCTCGAAGTAGCCGTAGTAGAAATCGGTCACCCGATCCATGATAAACTCGGCCACCTCCGGCTCCGTGGCCATCTCCAGGAGGAAACGCTCAATGCCCCGGAAGAGGGTCGGATGCTGGAAAACGGAGCAGCCCGTGGCCGCAATCGCAAAATCCGACCAGGGCTCCAGCTGCGCGCGCAGGGTCGAGTAGTCGAACCAATCGGGATCGGGCCAGGGAAAGCGTTCCAGATCGGCCACGGTCGGGTAGTTGCGCAAAGAGGGCTCTCCCATGGCGTGGCTCAGGCCGAAGCTGTTTTCGATTACTTCTTCGTGATAGTTGAAGAGCAGAAAAAAATCACCGCGCCACTCCTCGGGAATGCCCAGATTGTCCGGCCCGACATAGCGGGCGCCGATGCCGCTTTTGTAATCGATGCCCCGCATATCGTAGACGTCGATATGGAGGGCCTCCAGCAGCGCCCGATCACTTTCCACGCCCAGGTGGGCCTTGAGGCGCTCGACCACGAACTGGCTGGCCGACATCATCATGGGCACGCGGTCCGGTTCCTGGTGGTTGAGGGTCGTTCTGATCCG
>CAYZLP010000985.1:0-2315 GCA_964478635.1 uncultured Caldilineaceae bacterium | reverse complement strand
ATCGGCGGTGAAAAGGCGACCTATTTCCTGGCCAAGCATCTCATTTCTCGGGGTGATCGCGTCACCATCATTCACCGCGATCCCGAAGCGTGTCGCTATCTCCTGCGCCACCTGGATGATGCGGTTGTGGTGCAGGGCAACGGCAGCGATCCGCGGCTCCTGGAGGAAGCCGGTGCGCGCCAGGCCGATCTCCTCGTTGCATTGACCACCGCCGATCAGGACAACCTGGTGGTGTGCCAGCTTGGCCAGCGCGTCTTCGGCGTGCCTCGGACCATCGCCCTGGTCAACGATCCCGAAAATGAGGAGATCTTTCACCGTCTGGGCGTCAGCGCCGCCTTTTCGGCTACCCGCATCATCGCTGCGCTGCTCGAAGAGCAGGCCGAGTTTGCGGCCATTACCGACCTCTTCCCCGTGGCCGAAGGCCGCATCCAGATTTCCGAAGTGGCGCTGGAGGAGCGGGCGCCCTCTCTAGGCGTTCCTCTGCGCGCACTGGGCTTGCCCGAAGGCGTCCTCGTCGCCGGGATCTTGCGCGGCGACAAAATCATTGTGCCCAAAGGTGACAGCAAACCGGCCGCCGGTGATCGGCTGGTGCTGGTCAGCCAACCTGAGAATCTGGATGACGCCCTGCGCATACTGGTAGGAGAGAAGGCATGAGCGTCGGCCACCGCCAGCAAGCTTTTCTCCGCCGTCGATACCGGGTAATGGCTGCCTATGCCGGACTCACGGCCGTCATTGTCGGCGCCCTGATTCTCGCCCCGCTGCTGTTGCTCTTCTTCGACCGGACCGATATGGGGCAGGTTGGTTGGTTTCTGGCGCCGGGCCTGGGATTGATGGCCGGAGGCTATGCGCTCTGGCGCCGCCTGGCGCCAACCGCGCCCGTCCACCTGAGCGTGCCGGAGGCGGCGGCGGTCATTGTCTGGATCTGGCTGGGTGCGATGGCAGTGGGCGCCATTCCCTTCGCCGGGTTGGCAGGCGTGGGTCCCGTGCGGGCCTTCTTCGAGTCGACCAGCGGCTGGACGACGACCGGCCTCTCGGTGCTTGATGTGAGCCAAACTCCCCGTCTCTACTTGCTCTATCGCAGCATCACCCAACTGGCCGGCGGCGCGGGCCTGGCCATCATCTCCCTCAGCGCTTTGACCGGCCCGCTGGGCCTGGGCGTTTCGGCCGCCGAGGGCCGGGCCGAGCCGCTGGTGCCCCATGTGCGCAGGTCGGCCGGCCTGGTCTTGCGCATCTATCTGGTCTACATCCTCGGGGCGGTTCCAGCCCTGCGTCTAGCCGGCATGGGTTGGTTCGACGCCGTCAATCATGCCTTCACGGCCCTGTCGACCGGTGGTTTTTCGACCCGGGTGGAGTCGATCGGTTACTGGCAGAGTCCCCGGGTGGAGGCGGTCATGATCGTACTCATGCTGCTGGGCACAACCAGCTTCATGACGCCTTACCTGCTCGCCCGGGGCAGGGCGCGGGCTGCGCTGCGCAACCGAGAACTGCTGGTCGAGGCAATCGTGCTGCCCCTGGCGATCTTCCTGCTCTTCCTCGGCGTAACGGGGTCGCTCTATCCCTCCCTGGGTTTCGGCATCCGTGCCGCGCTCTTCGAAGCGGTGAGTGCGCTCTCCACATCGGGCTTTACCATTGTGAATTACGGTGCGTGGAACGGCCTGGGCTGGCTTGTGATCACGTTGCTCATGCTCATCGGCGGCGGCAGTGGCTCCACGGCCGGCGCTATCAAGCAATTCCGCGTCTATCTGCTGGCCCGCTCCCTTTACGCCGAGGTGCGGGGCGCCTTCTTGCCCGACGCCGCCGTGCGCGAGATCTGGGTCTGGCAGGGCGAGGATCGCCGCTATCTCACGGAGCGCACTTTGCTGAACAACGGGCTCTTTATCCTGCTCTATCTGGTGGCGGTGCTGTTGCTGGCCCTGGTTCCGGCCGCGTTTGGCTATGGCATGGCCGAGAGCCTCTTCGAAACGGCCAGCGCCATCGGTACGGTGGGTCTCTCCGTGGGCGTCACTAGCCCTACCACGCCCGCACCGGTTCTGCTGAGCCAGTGCCTGGGCATGCTTCTCGGCCGCCTGGAGTTTTTCACCGTGGTGATTGGGGTGAGTAAGTTGGCGGGGGATTGGGGATGGGGGAGGGAAAATTGATGATTAGGTGATATCAACCTACTCCACCAATAACCGATCGACCGCGCCCGCTAACTCGCCCAGCGTTGCGGCTACGGCCACGCTGTCGCAGAGCGGTGCGTATTGGAGCATGTCCGAATCGCCGGTGCCCCAGAGCATGGGCGGAGAACGGGACAGACCCTTACGTATGGGTGTGTC
>CAYZLP010000984.1:0-2317 GCA_964478635.1 uncultured Caldilineaceae bacterium | reverse complement strand
GCGGTTTCCAAAAATACGGCGAGCAAGCCCAGGGCCGCCCAGTTCCAGGCTGCCAGGTCGGCCAGAACGGCGAAGGCGTCCACCTGTCCGTGGGCCAGGCCGGCTGCCAGACCGGCCGCGATTCCGACTGCGATTGGACGCAAGGGCAACCATCCGCGTTGGCGCGCGTGGTGGTCGTCTCGATCCACCTGCCCCAGCAGCAACAGGTTGCGCACCAGGGCGATCAGCAGAAGTCCCAGCCAGACAAAGCCGACGACACCCCAGCCGGTCCCGATTTCCAGCCAAAGATTGTGGGGATGACGCAGATTTGGATCCATGGCCGCGCCGGCCGGGATAAAGGCCGGATAGCGCCAGAAGAAACCATCCGGCCCCGCGCCGAAGAGCGGCAAATCCCGCCAAAGCGCAAGCGCGCTGCGCCAGATGTCCAATCGAGCCTCGATGGTTGCGCGATTGGCCAGGCGCGACGTACCCAATGCGATGCCCGCCAGTGTGGCGGCCAGAAGCAGGGCGGCCGCGCTCCCGCCCGCAGTCAACCATGCCCGTTGCCGAGATCGTCCGCCCACACCTGGGCGAGAGAGGGCCACAAAGAGGGCGGCGCCAGCCGGCACGCCCAGCAGCAGCGCACCCCGGCTTGCGGTTAAGACGATGCCCAGGCCGATCAGCGCGCTTGCTGCACCCGCTATCAGGCGTCCGCGACCCCGTGCGGCCATCAAAATGCCGATGCCGAGCCAAAGGGCGCGCGCCAGGTATAGCGCCGTGTGATTGGGCGAGAAGTGTGGCCCGACCAGACGGCGTACACCGTCCGCTTCCGTTCCTCCGCCCTGGAGCCAGCCGGTCAGACCGACAAGGGCCACAAGCGTCCCGCCGGCCAGCAGTGCGTACGTCGATCTGCGCCAGTCGTCCGGCGTCGTTGCCAAGCCGCGCATGGCACAGTAGAGCAACAGGGGAGCCAGGGTTAGATCGACCAGCCCTCGCCCATAAGCAGGCCAGTGCCACACGTTGGCGGCCCCCAGCACTGAAACGAATAGCCACCCCAGGGCCAAGCCGTCTAATACGCGAAGCTGGCTTGGCATGGCGCGTGGACGCCGGGTTGCCTGCCAGAGCAGCACTGGCAAGAGCGCAAATAGAGGCACGTAGGCGGGCGGCACGGTCAGCGTTCGGTTGACCAGCACCAGTACTTTGTGCTGGAAATAGAAGGGCAACAGCGCCAACGCCGCCCACAGCGCTCCCAAGGGCTGCGCCACGGCCAGGAGCAGCGCAATAACCCAGCAGAGCCCGATCAAGGGGGGCCAGGCGGCAAAATAATAGACGACGCCCAGCCCGATCCAGGTGAGGGCCTGTACGCTGGCGGACCGGCTGCGGTAATGCCGTCGCCATGCGGCCCACGGCAGCAGGCGCGCCGCTGCAGTCCCACGCCAGCCGACCAGGACTGCCGCCACCCCCAGCAGGACCAGGCTCAGCCAGGCGCGCGGTTGCCCTCCTGCAGCCGCCGTGGAGAATTCGGCGGGATCGCCTGTCGGTTCCGTAATCGCGGCGCTAAGGGCCGGCGTCAATGCGAAGCCCCAGAGCGCATCATCCGCCTGGGCGTGGGGCTTGTCAATCGCCCAGGCCATGGCGGTAAGCCAGGGCCATTCGCCCTGAACCCGGGTCAGGGCGCGCCCGGCGTACGCCGTTTGCATCTCGGGCGAAACTGCGCCCCAGGTCGGAT
The DNA here is from genome assembly GCA_964478635.1 of uncultured Caldilineaceae bacterium. GTDB lineage: Bacteria > Chloroflexota > Anaerolineae > Caldilineales > Caldilineaceae > JAGRCP01. The sequence goes on along the minus strand of CAYZLP010000984.1, from coordinate 609 downwards.
TTGCCATTCGGTTCCAGCCATAGCGCACGGCCCAGAGCGGTGTCGCGTGGTCTCCGGCGGCCTGCATGGCCCGTCGCATCCAGCCGGCCCGGGCCAGGTTGAGTACCGAAGCCTGCTGCGCCCTATGCTCCGGCGCATAGCCGAACCCAAAGGGCTGAATGGCAACGACATCCAGCGCGGGGGCTGCGCCGGCTGCGTACATGCGTTGCAAAAAATAGACTTCATCGATCGCGGCGTGTCCCCGATCGGCGGTTGGTGCCAGGGCTGCACCAACGATGATTGCGTCCGGATCCGCGGCCCTTATCGCGTCCTTGGCCAACCGCAGCAACTGGGTATAGGCTACCGGATCGACGTGGCGATCCCCCCAATGAGGCGCAATGTTGGGCTCATCCCAGATCTGGTAATAACGAATCTGATCCCCATAGCGCGCGGCAAATGCGCCGGCAAAGCGGGCGAAGTCGTGGGGATTGGCCGGCGGCGCCAGCGGATTGTCCGCCGGTACGCGATCCCGTTCGGCCCGGGCCCAGTTTGGGCTGCCGTCGAGCACCGCCACGAGCTCCAGACCGGTTCGGGCTGTGGCATTGACAAAGCGATCGGCTGCTTGCCATG
>CAYZLP010000983.1:0-2319 GCA_964478635.1 uncultured Caldilineaceae bacterium | reverse complement strand
GTCGGACGTATTAATTCCAGCTAAACTTATTGAGCCCTTATGTACTCGAATAAACATCCGCATTGGATAAGAAGTAACAGAATGCAATTCATTACCCGTGGCCCCGACATTCCAGATATGCTCTTGCAGGCGCACGAAGAAGGCCGTGTGGTATTTTTCTGCGGCGCTGGCATTTCCTATCCCGCCGGTCTGCCGGGCTTCAAGGGGCTGGTGGACGACATCTACCGGCTGAACGGCACGGCACACTCGAACATCGAGCGCGAGGCTTTCGATCGCGAGCAGTTCGACGCCACGCTCGACCTGCTGGAGCGGCGCCTGCCGGGGCAGCGCCTTGCCGTCCGCCGCGCGTTGGCGCAGGCACTGAAACCCAAATTGCGGCGCAAAGGCGCCATCAATACGCAAGCGGCGCTCTTGCGGCTGGCGCGCAGTCGTGAGGGCGCGCTGCGGCTGGTCACCACCAACTTCGACCGCGTATTTCACACGGCAGCCAAACGCACCGGCCAAGCGTTCCAAGCCTATGCCGCGCCGATGTTGCCTATCCCGAAGAATAGCCGCTGGGACGGGCTGGTCTACCTGCATGGCCTGCTTCCCGAAAAGGCGGACGACACCGCCTTGAACCGTTTGGTAGTCACCAGCGGCGATTTCGGTCTGGCCTACCTCACCGAACGTTGGGCTGCCCGCTTCGTGAGCGAGCTTTTCCGCAACTACGTGGTTTGCTTCGTGGGCTACAGCATAAACGACCCGGTGCTGCGCTACATGATGGATGCGCTGGCGGCCGACCGGATGCTGGGCGAAATCACGCCGCAGGCCTGGGCACTGGGCGATTGCGAACCGGGGCAGGAACAACGAAAAATCATCGAGTGGGAAGCCAAGGGTGTCACGCCCATCCTCTACACCGTGCCCGCTGGCAGCTACGACCATTCGGCACTGCACCAAACTTTGCACGCGTGGGCAGACACCTACCGCGACGGCGTGCAGGGCAAAGAAGCCATCGTCGTCAAACACGCCTTGGCCCGGCCACAGGACAGCACGCGTCAAGACGATTTCGTCGGACGGATGCTATGGGCCTTGTCGGACATGTCGGGTTTACCGGCGAAGCGTTTCGCCGACTTCAATCCTGCCCCTTCACTGGACTGGCTGCTGGAGTCCTTCGCATACGAGCGCTTCGGCCACGGCGATCTGACCCGTTTTGGCGTGCCGCCCCAAGGCGAAGTGGACACCAAGCTGCGCTTCAGCCTGATTCGACGGCCTGCGCCTTATGGCCGTGCAGCGTCGATGCTGCTTGCCTCCGATGGCATCACCGGCAGCCAGTGGGATGACGTGATGTTCCATCTGGCCCGATGGCTGGTGCGCCACCTGGATGACCCCAGACTGGTCATCTGGATCGCAGAGCGCGGTGGGCAGCTGCACGACCGTTGGCCGTGGCTGATCGAACACGAGCTGGATCGCATTGCTTCACTGGAGCGCGAGGGAAAAACCTCCGAGCTCGATGAAATCCGCTTGCATGCACCTAAGGCCATTCCTAACCCACTGATGCGCACCTTGTGGCGTCTTCTGCTCAGTAGCCGGGTGAAATCACCGTGGCACGACCCTGATTTGTATCGCTGGAAAGGGCGTCTCAAGCGTGAAGGACTGACCGCCACATTGCGTCTGGAATTGCGAGAGTTGCTTTCCCCCAAGGTTGTCCTGAAGAAGCCGTTTCGCTGGGGTGACGACGATTCGAGCAGCACAGACGAGCCCACGCAGATCAAGCAATTGGTGGACTGGGAACTCGCGCTGGCCGCTGATCATGTGCATTCCGCTCTGCGCGATTTGGCTGATGAGCACTGGGCGTCGGCTCTACCGCTTCTGCTGGATGATTTTCAACAGCTATTGCGTGATGCGCTGGACCTGCTGCGCGAGTTGGGCGAAGCCGACGACCGTAGCGACCGCTCGCATTGGGATCTGCCATCCATCACGCCCCACTGGCAGAACCGGGGTTTCCGCGACTGGGTTAGCCTGATCGAGTTGCTGCGCGATGCATGGCTGGCAATTCGTGCCAACGATAGTGCGCGTGCGACACGCATCGCGCAGAACTGGTTCGAGGTGCCTTACCCCACCTTCAAACGTCTGGCCCTGTTTGCCGCGAGCCACGACGATTGCATCCAGCCCGAGCAGTGGGTGGATTGGTTGCTGGAGGAAGGCGCGTGGTGGCTGTGGTCCACAGATACCGGGCGGGAGGTATTCAGGCTGTTTGTTCTACAGGGGCGACATTTGGCAGGGGCTGCACAGGATCGTCTGGAAGCAGCCATCCTGACGGGACCTCCGCGCGAGATGTAC
>CAYZLP010000982.1:0-2326 GCA_964478635.1 uncultured Caldilineaceae bacterium | reverse complement strand
GGGTCATCTGGCGCAGGAACCCCGGGCAGATCATCGAGGCCTACCTGAAGTGGAGCCGCCAGGAACCGGAGAAGAAAGCGGTGGTTGTTTACGACACCATGTGGAAAAGCACCGAGACCATGGCCAACGCCATCGCCGAAGGGATCTCCTCGACCGGCGTCCAGGTCAAGCCGATCCACATTCGCAGCTCCCATCGCAGCGACATCATGACTGACGTGCTCGATGCAGCGGCCGTGGTGGTCGGATCGCCGACCCTCAACAATCAGATGTTCCCGACCGTGGCCGATGTACTGACTTACATGAAGGGGCTCAAACCGGCCAACAAGATCGGCGGAGCCTTCGGCTCCTATGGGTGGAGCGGCGAAGCGGTGAAACAGGTGGCCGCGGAGTTGACCGCCATGAAATTCAGCGTGATCGATCCGGGGCCGCGGCTTCAGTATGTGCCCGATGACGACGGCCTGGCCGCCTGCATCGACTATGGCAGGCAGATCGGCGCTGCCGTCAACGCGGTGTTCTCGTGAAGGTGCCGGTCGTCGATATCGGCGCCTGTACGTTGTGCATGGGCTGTGTGGAAGTATGTCCGGAAGTGTTTCAACTCAACGACGCCGGCTATATTCAAGTTGCCGAAATGGACCACTATCCCGAGGCAGCGGTCGACGAGGCCATCAAATACTGCCCCGAAGATTGTATCAGCTGGGAGTCTCGTTAAGCGCGCCGATCCCTTGGGGATGATGGGTTTCAGAAAAAGAGGGCTGCATGCAACCGACAGCACTTTTCGTGTTCAATGGCGATCCGGTCTGTTTCATCCATGTCCTGCTCAATGGGCTGGACTTGCGGGCCAAGGGCATGGACGGCCGGATCATCGTGGAGGGCGCGGCCACGGCCCTGCTGCCCAAACTGGCCGAACCCGGCAACCCCCTTCACAAGCTGTGGGAGCAGGCCAAGTCCCAGGGCATTGTGGCAGGTGTCTGCAAGGGGTGCGCGCAAAAAATGGGCACGGTCGATGAAGCCCGCCGCCAGGGGTTGACCCTCCTGGATGATATGTCCGGCCACCCGGCCATGTCACGCTATATCGCCGAGGGCTTTGCGGTCATCTCCTTCTAGCCGGTTGCCAATGAATCGGCCCGACGCTTTCCGAACACACCCAATGGACATGCCAACATGGGTAACCGTCAACTCAAAGCGCGCATCCGGGGCCTGCTTGAACAGGACGACATCGCCGCCGGCCTGGTCGCTATCCGGCAGATACCCGGGCGGCAGGCCGTCAATCCACTCTTCTCTTTTTTTTACTCGGTAGAAGAGCGGATCCGCTGGCAGGCCATCACGGCCATGGGCGCCGTGGTGGCGCATCTGGCCGGCCAGAATATGGAGTCGGCGCGGGTGGTGATGCGCCGGCTCATGTGGAACCTGAACGACGAGTCCGGCGGCATCGGCTGGGGATCCCCCGAGGCCATGGGGGAAATCACCGCCGTGCATGCCGGTTTGGCCGAAGAATTCGGCAGCATTCTGATCTCCTACATCGATCCTCGCGGCAATTTTCTCGAGCACGAACGGCTCCAGCGGGGCGTCTTGTGGGGTGTGGGGCGGCTGGCCCATGACCGGCCTACCCTGGCCCAGGCGGCGGCTTCGTTCCTGCCCGCCTTCTTCGACGCCCCCGATCCCCACCTGCGCGGAACGGCGATTTGGGCCGCCGGTCCCCTTCTCGGCGATACGATGCGCCCGTTGATTGAAGCCCGGCTCACCGACAGCGCCCCCCTGACACTCTATCGGCGGCTGACGATAACCCGACCGACCGTCGCCGAACTGGCCCAAGCGGCCCTGAGCGAGGCGCGACCGGGAATCTGATCCTTAGATGGCACCCCTGCCATAGGGTGCCCGCTCTCAGCGTTGGCACACGCATCATCGCAAAATTGAGGCTTGCATCGGCGCGGTCTCAGGATTACCATAGCCGCATGGGGTAGTACCAGATGACGCGAAGCAACGCGACGGCCGATCATCGGCATGATCTCCCATTGCGTCACCAACGCTTCGTCAAACACGGTTCCATTCTCTCAATCATCGTCTTAACCACCAACGGTTTCAACGCCGGCGCCGGTGGGCCGCAGCGCCCGTTTTTCCATTGCACGGCTTTCGGTAACGCTCAGATGAGAAGGCGCCGGATATGTAACCCGCCGTCGGAACAAGGCTCTAAAGGGATGACCGAGTACACGATATCTCACCCATCGCAATGAGGAGGAGGGAATGCCACGGATCCCGAAGTCAGGGTTATCGGCTTGCATGCTGTTGTGGATCGAGTCCCTTTTGGTTGGATGTGCATCCGGCGAAG
>CAYZLP010000981.1:0-2328 GCA_964478635.1 uncultured Caldilineaceae bacterium | reverse complement strand
GCTTGTGGCGCAATTGAAGAGGATGGTCGACGCCCAGCAAACCCCGGGCCATCCCGGAGAGATAGACCGGCACGCCAATCCGGGCGACGGCTGCTGCGACCTGGTCGATGGCCGGCGCGTCCAGGGTCGCCTGGCTGCCCACCAGCATCACGGGGCGCTCGGCCTGCTGCAGGGCGGCCACCGTCCGTTCCAGCGCTTGGGCGTCGACCTCCGGCGGCGTGATCTCCACCCGCGGGCCGGGTGTGGCCCCATCGGCGCCGGCGAAGAGGCGCTGGAGATGCCAGCGAAGGTATTGCTGGACGACCCGCCCCGTGATCGACCCGCCACCGCCGGCCTTCAGCCCGTACCATTCCCGGACCAGCTCCGCACCATAGAGCAGATCGACCGGCAACTCCACAAAAACCGGCCCGGGCACGCCTTCCTGGCAGCGACGGAAAGCCTCTTCGAGGCTGGGTACGATCTCTTTCACACGGCGCACCGACGTGGACCACTTGACGACGGAGCGAAAGAGCGAGAGCTGGTCAATATCCTGGAGCGCCCCCCGCCCCTGGAGGACCGTCGCCGCCGCGCCGCCCAACAGAATGACCGGCGACTGGGCCATCTGGGCGTTTTTGACGGCAGTCAGGGTGTTGGTGACACCCGGCCCGGCCGTTACTGCAGCCACGCCCGGCCGGCCCGTCAGGCGCGCCACCGCATCGGCGGCAAAGACGGCGTTGACTTCATGGCGCACGTCGACAACGCGTATTCCCCGGGCATTACAGCTGACCAGAATCGGTGAGATGTGGCCGCCGGTGAGGGTAAAGAGAAAGGGCGCCCCCTGGGTTTGGAGCACTTCCGCAACCAGATCGCCGCCGTTCATAGGAGCCTCGCATGTGGTTGATGGTGAAGAATTCCGGATCGTGTGCCGACGAGCCTGCGTCTACAGTCGAATGACTACTCCTTCGTCCGGAATGAGTTCCAGGTGCTTGAGGTTGACCGTGCCTCGCCGGTTCCCATGGGTTGCCACGGCAATTTCGCCTGCCCCGCCGACTGCGCTCAGGTCGAGTTTGTGGCTTCTTGCGCCGAAGTTGAGCACAATCAAGCAGCGCGCGTCGCCTGCGCTGCGCAGATAGGCGAAAACGTCGTCCGCATGGGTGTCGACCGTTGCGTACGCGCCGGCATAGAGGGCGGGCTCACTCTGGCGCAGACTGGTCAGTTCCTGGAAGAGGTTCAGCATCGAGGCGGGGTCATCGCGCTCGATGGCGACATTCTTTTGCGCGTAGTCATCGGAAACGGGCAGCCAGGGCTGAACGTCGGGCGAGGTGAAGCCGGCATTGGGCGACGCATCCCACTGCATGGGCGTGCGTTCCGGGTCGCGTCCGACGATATGGGCAATGTGCGGCTGATTGAGGGCCGGCGGATCTTGAACGAGTTCGAGCGGGATGGGCACGTTTTCCATGCCCAGTTCATCCCCGTAATAGCAGGTGGGCGTACCGCGCAATGTGAGCAGGAGCATGTTGGCAACGCGTGCCTGGGCTGGACCGACCCGGCTGGCAATGCGGTGCTGATCGTGATTGCCCACTACCCAGTTTGGCCAACCATCCGGCGGGAGGGCGGCTTCATATTCCTCGACGAGGGCGCGAATTTTGCCGGCATTCCATTCCGTTAGTATGAGGCGGAAGTTAAAGGGCAGATGACACTCGTCCATGGCGGCGCCGTAGTACTGCACCAGCTGATCGATTTCCAGGTAAATTTCGCCAATCAGAACTCGCTCGCCTGGCCCATATTCGTCCATCACGGCGCGCATGCGGCGGATGATGGCGTGGACTTCCGGAAGATTGGCCGTATAGATGTGCTGTAAACTGGCGTGGGGGTCGACGCCGTCCCAATCGGGATTTGCCGGCTCGTCCCGCAGCTGTTCATCCTTGCTCATGAGCCAGATGACGTCAACCCGGAAGCCGTCAATGCCCTTGTCCAGCCAGAAACGCATGGCCTCCAGCATGGCGCCGAACATCTCCGGGTTGCGATAGTTGAGTTCCGGCTGTTTGCTCAAGAACTGATGGAGATAGTATTGACCGGTCCGTTCGTCAAACGTCCAGGCCGATCCGCCGAAGAAGCTCAGCCAGTTGTTGGGCGGACCGCCATCGGGCCCCGGGTCGGCCCAGATGTACCAGTCCCGTTTGGGATTGTCCCGGCTGCTGCGGCTTTCCACAAACCAGGGGTGTTCGTCCGATGAATGATTGGGAACCAGATCCAGAATTAGCTTCATATCCCGGGTGTGCACTTCATCCAGAAGCCGGTCGAAATCCGCCATCGTGCCGAACATGGGATGAATGGCGCAGTAGTCGG
>CAYZLP010000980.1:0-2329 GCA_964478635.1 uncultured Caldilineaceae bacterium | reverse complement strand
AGTACGCCCACCGCGTATTTGGCCTGGTCATATCGCTTGATTTCGCGGGGGGTTCGTCGTTGGGACATACTGGGCAATCCTCGCTACTGGACGGATGATAACTTGCAGAAATAAGTATGGGTGGTCCCTATTCCGGAGCGGCGCCGCTCAGCTGGTGCGCTGCGTCGATCCAAGAGTCTGGATCGACATTCTGCCATGCGGCTGCTTTGACTGCGTTCCGCAATGCGTCGGGGGAGGCTGCCGCTAGGGCTTCAAAGGAGTCGATTCCTGCCTGGCGCAGTCGTTCAGCAAAGACCGGCCCGATCCCCTTGATCCGGGTCAGGTCGTCTTTTGCCGCCGGGGTGAGAGTCTGGCTTCTCGCTGATGCCGTGGGCGCGGCGTCGGAACCACCCGGATCGGTTTCATCGGCCGGCCGGCGGACGCTGTCCAACTCTCGAAAGAGCGAAAGTTCGGCAGACGAGACTGCAGGATCGCGTCTTCGCCACGTGAACAGCCACTCTGTCAGCCACCCAACCAGCAGACCGGTAACGAGACCTAGCCAGAATTGCATGAAAGTGTTTCCCTTCCGGGATTCAGTGGCCGACTTGCGCTGTTGCGACCAGCCCGGCGAAAGATGATTTCTCTCCCTCAATTTGTACCATAGAATTGCAGCGTGGACCAATCCGCCTTGCGGATTAAGGGGTTGCTGGCGGCCATTTGCGGTCCGTGGCGGAATCTGAAGGCGGGCGACTGCTTGACCGTTCTGCCCCAGCGTTGCATAATCGAGTTCTATGGAAACATTCACGCCGCACGGTAACTGTGGATTCGCATGAGCGAAGATCAATCGACACCTACTCACGGCCGGCGATCAAACGGCCCGGATACGGGCAGTAGCCTGCCCGACGATCACGAACAACCATACCTCGTCAAGATTTCGACGGCAACGCCCAAAGACCTGACCCTCGCCATTTTGGGGGATCCCGAGTATCCGCTTGACACGACGCCTTCAACGCGTGCCGCGCGACGCATTTCTCTCTATCAGGGCCCCTGGGCGCTGATGGTCGGCTTTGCCCTCATCATCCTCATTGGCGGCGTCTTGTTGAAACTACCCTGGGCCGCCGCCCCCGGTGCGCAGATCGGCTGGGGTGAGGCGCTTTTTACCTCCACCAGCGCAGCAACGGTTACGGGATTGGTGGTTCTCAACACGGCGTCTGACTTCTCATTTTTCGGCCAGGTTATCATTCTGCTTCTCTTGCAGGTGGGCGGCGTCGGCTTTATTGCCTTTAGCGTCCTGCTCTTCCGGCTCATCGGACGCAGCATCAATCTGCAGACCCGGCTGATCGTCCAACAATCCCTGGGCACGCGCCAGGCGAGCGGCGTGCTGCGGTTGGCGCTCTATGTCCTGGGCGTCACGCTCCTGCTTGAGGCCATCGGGGCGCTGCTGCTCTGGCTGCGTTGGCGCACAGCCCTCCCGGACGGTGAGGCCCTGTGGTATGCGATCTTTCATGCCATCAGCAGCTACTGCAATGCCGGTTTCGATCTCTTTTCCGGCACGGACAACCCGGTGCTCTTCGGCTTCGGTACAGACTGGTACACGCTGATCGTGATGGGCGTCCTGATCCTGCTCGGCGGCTTCGGCATCACCGTGCTCTACGATATGTGGAACTATCCCGGCTACCGCTTTCTGGGACTCAATACGCGCTTCAGCTTGCTCATGGCAGCCATCTTGACGACACTCGGCCTCGGCGTCTTTCTAATCGACCCGTTGTTTCACAGCGTCGTTTTCGCCGGCGTGCCGATTGACCAACGTATCGGAGCGGCCCTCTTCTCCGTCATCTCCTCGCGCACGGCCGGTTTGACCATTCTGCCGCTGGCCGAATTGAGCGAGGCAACCCAGATGATCATCATGTTGTGGATGTTCATCGGCGGCGCGCCCGCCAGCATGGCCGGTGGCGTCAGCACGAGTACGGTCGCCGTGCTGTTGACCGCCGTCGTCGCCACGGCTCGGGGCATGGACGAATCTGTCAGCTTTCGACGCACCGTACCGGTGGAAACCATCGCCAAAGCTGTCGCAATCATGACCGTGAGCACCCTGCTGGTTGTCGTGGTCACGCTGCTGCTCTCCCTGCGCCAGGAAGGAGCGATCTTTACGGTCGCCTTCGAGGTGATCAGCGCCTTCGCAAACGCAGGCTATTCTCTGGATTTTACGGGTGAGTTGGACAATTTTGGACGCTTTCTGATTGCGTTTACAATGTATTGGGGAAGACTGGGGCCGCTTACCATTGTCGTCGCACTTGCCCAGCGTCGTCACCCAAGTTTTGTTCACTATCCTGAAGAGCCAATCATCCTC
>CAYZLP010000979.1:0-2334 GCA_964478635.1 uncultured Caldilineaceae bacterium | reverse complement strand
CAAATCATCGGATGTAGGAGCCAGTATTTGCCGTTTCTGATGAATGATGACGGAGATGAGGGGAGAAAGTTACGGGGAGATAATCTCCAAGGTTCCCCCATCCTCCACCACAACTTCATCCCCTGTTCGGAGGCGGGCGAAGTCGTTTGGATAGAGCTTGAGGAGAGGAATGGCCTTGCCGTAGAGTTCGTCGGCCACGATCGCGGCCAGGGCAAAGAACGTGTCGACGCCGGTCGTCAAGATGGCAGCGGGCGCAGTGCCGGCGCGGACGGCCTCTAGCAGGACGGCGGTGGTGGTTGACGAGCCGCGGGTGTAGGGCAAGACCAGCACACGCCCGGCCGCGCATTCTCCGGCCAACGGATGGCGCTGATCGATGACGCGACCCGTCTCGTAGTCGTAGCCGCCCCAGAAGGAAAGGGGTTCATCGCTGACCAGCGCGATGCCGCGGGCCGTGCCGGGAATGATAACCTGGGCCTTGCCTATCATCCATGCCATAGCGTGTCGTCCCGAACAATGTGGCCTGCTACAGCAGAGCGCACGCAATCCTCCATGCTGCCAAAGGCGATCTGGGTGTCCAGCATGCCCGGCGAGTAGTAGGCGTACTTGGCCGAATTGGTCATGAGCCGCTTGATCTCGGGCGGCAGCATAGGTGTGGCGAGAATACAGGTATCCACCGTGACCTCGCCGCCGAAGCTGCGCAAGGCCTCAAGGTGGCCGGCCCGCTCGGCCAGCAGCGCCATGGCCCGGCTCGTCGTCACCAGCAAGCGTACGGCCGCATGGCGGCGCTGCCCTGCCAAAAGTGGCGCCAATTGGGCAAACTCGGCCAGAGAGAAATGGGGGCTTCCCAGGACCACCATGTCCAATTCCGCCCCGTTGGTTGTCGTCAGTTCGTCGCGGGCCTGCCTCAGCATTTCAAAGCTTATGTCGATTACTGACGTCGGTTCATTGCCCTGGAGTGCGGCGGCAAGCGTGGGCGCTTCGGGCGTCACGCCCACAATATGAAAGAGCGCGACAGAACCCGAGGAAGCCCCGGCCGCGGCCAGGGCCTTCAGCTGATCCTCAGCCGGATCCACAGCCAACCCGTCAATGACCGGAATCCGATCCCGGGCCAGTTGCCCCATAAGATGACCCAAAACCGGATAGAAGCTGTCATCCGCCTGCAGTGCAGGGGGTACATCTTGAAGATGCAGAACCAGTTGGCCGGCCCGGTTCTCGGTCAAGTGCAGGCCCACGGCCGGGGCCCGGCCGGTAATCGCGCAGCAAATATCGAGCAGGTCCGGGTAGCGCTCCGTACGCGCGCCGATGACAGAATTGGCGAAAGCGATGGCATTGGACTCGCCCCAGGCGATCTGCTGGCCGAAGCGGGGCTTCCATGCGGTCTGATAGGGCGCACAGGTCCAGGTGGGGCGACAGCCCATGCTCTGATAGGCGACCATCTGGCGATGGGCCTTCTCCGCCCACTCGGCCGGCACCGGCCACTCCTGCCAGTGTTGCTCGTCCAGCCCGCTAACGTTGAGCGTGGTCGGCACCCGCACGCGCGCGCCGAGTCCGGCCAGTCGTTCGGCATATTCGAGCCCGGCCTCACCGATATAGATCGTGCTGTCAATGTGCGCACCGGTGATGTCAAGCAGGGCCGATGCGCCGTAGATGGGGGCCATGCGCGTTAGAATGGACATGGCCAACTGCGTCGCCGGCCCCTCGTCTCCTGCGAGCATGCGCTGATCTTGGTCGGTTAGAAACAAGCTCATCCTTTCCCCACTCTTCCCCAACAAATTCACATTTCCTTCACAAAGCAGCGAGATACTCGAAAGGCGCAGGCAATCGGGTCTGCGAATAGATCAAACCACTGACAACCAAAATGGAGGATATGCAATGTCGGAACAAAGTCATATGATGACACAGGGTTCTCATCCGGGCAAGCTGGTGCGCTTCGGCATCGTCGCCTTGATCGCGGTGTTGGTGCTGGGGTTTGCCGTCTCCAACATTCAGCAGGCGGCCTGGGCACAGGGCTATGCCACCGGCCTCATGGCGGGCAGTGGTGATGGTGATTCCCTGGCCCAATATCTGCTTTACAACAGCGGTATTCCGGGCCGTGAGGGACCAGGCTTTGGGGGCATCTTCGCCCTGGGCCTGCTCTTCTTCGGCTTCCTGGCCGTGGCGCGAGGGGGGCGAATGTGGATGTGGCGCCATTCCGGCGGACCGGGCGACGGACCGGATGGTGAGTCGTGGCGGCGCTGGCAGTGCGGACCCCAAGAGGGTGCTGGGCAGGCGGCACCGGTAGAGACGCCGGCACCCGCCGAGGTCGTCAAGCGGGTGCTCGTCGTCGGGGGTGGA
>CAYZLP010000978.1:0-2334 GCA_964478635.1 uncultured Caldilineaceae bacterium | reverse complement strand
TAAAAATCTGTCCGAAAATTCTCTGTGGCGAACACCCTGGCTGGAGAAGAGTCGGAGCTCACAGCCGAATTTTCGGATAGGCTCTATCCCCATTTGAGCCCGTCAAGCTTTTCACTTACGCAGTGCGGCGGCAGCGGTCAGCGCTTGGTCAATTGCGGCGGTGATGTCGATCCCCTTGCCCTCGGATCTTTTCAGCCAGATCAAGAATTCGACATTGCCGGCCGGCCCGGGCGCCGGAGATACTGTGAGTCCCATCACTGTCAGGTCTAGCTCGCCCGCCAGCCCAATCGTCTCGTTCAAGACGCGCCGATGCACTTCGGCGCTGCGTACGACGCCGCCCTTGCCCACGCCCTCCCGCCCGGCTTCGAATTGGGGCTTGATCAGGGCAATGACCTGGCCGGCGGCCCGGAGCAGACCCAACGTCGGCGGCAGCACCTGCCGGAGGCCGATGAAGCTGGCATCGATCACGGCTAGATCGGCCAGTTCGCCATCGGGCAAGGCGGCCAGATGGCGGATGTTGGTCCGCTCGAGCACGACAACCCGGGGATCCTGCCGGAGTTTCCAGGCCAGTTGACCGTAGCCCACGTCGACGGCATAGACCCGGACGGCGCCATGCTGTAACAAGCAGTCGGTGAAGCCCCCGGTGCTTGCACCCACGTCAACGGCGGTCAGACCGGCGACGTCGAGCTGAAAATCGGCCAGGGCAGCAGCAAGCTTGAGACCACCCCGACTCACATATTGGGGCAGGGCCCGCACGCGCAGGACGCTATCTGTCGCCACAGACTTCCCCGGCTTGTCGACGGGCTGTTCATCGACCAACACGTCGCCGGCCATGATGAGCCGGCGCGCCTGTTCCCGGCTCTCGACCAGCCCCTGTTCCACCAGCAGCAGATCGAGGCGTTGTTTCGCCGGCTTCGGCCGTCCGTCTTTGCGTTCACTCATGGTGCGAGCATAGTCGGGCCGTCGCGCCCTGTCAAGATCCGCGTTCCCCCGGAAGCGGCTTTTCCCTCGATTTGTGATAGAGTATTCGCGCTATGACATCATCGATCATGACGACCGGTACCCTAAGCACCAATGTGCGCGGCCTCTTCAGGGCCATGCGTCCCCAGCAATGGGTCAAGAACATCATCATCTATGCGGCGCTCGTCTTTGACGGCAAGCTATTCGATCCGCTTCTCTTCGGCCGGGTCTCGCTTGTTTTTGTCATTTTCTGCATGGTGTCGAGCAGCGTCTATCTCATGAATGACCTGGTCGACATCGAGAAAGACCGGCAGCATCCGCGCAAACGCGCGCGCCCCCTGCCCAGCGGTCAGCTCAGCCCGCGTTTGGCCGCCATCGCCGCCGTCATCCTCGCGGTAACCGGCGTTGCCGGCGCCTTCCTGCTGGACCCGCTCATCGGCGGCGTCGTAATCCTTTACCTGTTGCAGAACGTGGCCTATAGTTTCTACCTCAAGAACGTCGTCATCATCGACGTCATGATTCTGTCGCTGGGTTTTCTGTTGCGGGTATTGGCCGGTGCGATCGCGGCCGACGTAACCAATTTCAGCCCCTGGCTCTATGTCTGCGTCGGCCTGCTGGCCCTCTTTCTGGGGTTCGGCAAGCGCCGTCATGAGATCATTCTCCTGGAAGGCGATGCCGCGGCCCACCGCTCTAGCCTCGGTCAGTACAATCTGGCCCTGCTGGACCAGATCATCGGCATCGTCACCACCAGCACCGTGGTGGCCTATACCCTCTACTCCTTCGAGGCTCAGACGGCCATCGTCGGGGGCGGGCGCATGCTGTTGACCGTGCCCTTCGTGCTCTACTTCGTCTTTCGCTACCTCTATCTGATTCATGTGGAGAAACAGGGCGGGGCGCCCGATGAACTGCTCTTGAAGGACAGGGCATTGCTGATCAACAGCGCACTGTGGGCGTTGGCGGTAGTGTTATTGATCTATTTTGACGGATGATGGGCGCTCATTACTTCGACACGCCAGAATCGTCACGCCGGTAGCGGTGACCTGCGAAACCCGTGATTCCGGCGACTCTTCGGTTTCGAATCATGCTCATGGACAACAAAAAAAGCGGCCGCTCGACTCATCGAGCGGCCGCTTGCGCTGATGCCAGGCAATCCGGCCAGGGGGCTGACCGCAGCCTGTCATGCGCCGTTGCGTGCGCACGTGGGCGTGCGCACGCAACGCGTAAATCATGATCCCGTGGCGCCTTCAGTTTAGTCGTCTTGCAGGAAGACGTTCCACTTGCCCTCCATACCGTCTTCGGTCACGCCGTAGAAGACGCGCACGTCGCCATTTTCCCGCAGGGCCAGATCATAGCGAATCTTGCCGGCCCGCTTTT
>CAYZLP010000977.1:0-2334 GCA_964478635.1 uncultured Caldilineaceae bacterium | reverse complement strand
TCCGGGTTGATCGTCCAGTCCTGCAGATATTTGGCCCGATAGTGGAAGATGCGTCCGAGCAAGCCTGCTTCAATCATTTGTTTGGCCAGAGTGATAGCAGGGATGCGCCGGTAGTTGAAGAATATCATGGTAGGCTGGCCGCCCTGTTCCGCCGCTTCTACCATGGCCAGCGCCTGCTCGGCATTCATGGCAAGGGGCTTTTCGCAGAAGACGATTTTCCCTGCGTCGATGGCCGCCATTGCAATCTCATAGTGGGTGTTGTTAGGCGTGCAAATGTCGATGACATGGATATCGTCACGGGCCACCAGCATACGCCAATCCGGCTCGACTTCTTCCCAGCCCCACTGCGCGGCGAAGTCCGCCGTATGCTGCGGATCGCGCGCACAGACCGCCTTGAGCGCAGGCTCAATTTCGTGGGGGAAAAATCTGTTCACCTGCCGGTAGGCGTTCGAATGAGCCCGGCCCATGAAGCCGGTACCGATCAGTCCAATATTCAGCGCTTTCATCCGCTTCTCCAATCCATACGGTCATCACCCACCAACGACCTCACACGGCGTGATCAGATCACAATTTCCGTCGGTCATGATTTCGCTGCGGGCGTCTTCTAAAGCGGTACTCGTTCAAAAAACCGAGTTTCTGATCCCGACCCGCCAGGGTCAACGAAGACGAGAAACTCGGTTTTTGAGAATCGCACCATTTTTGGTAGCCGCCAAAGGGTCGCAGAGCCGGACCAAGGCAAAGCATTGGCCGAGAATGCAGCCGGACTCTGCGACCCTTCTCATACAGCGTCTACTTCTCAAACTTATCCGGTGTCTGCAGCAGCGCCTGCACAACATCTGAGTTCACGTTTTCAGGCGTGATCAGAACCGGCGCCAGTTCCAGGTTCGGTTCCTCAATCGTTTCTCCGCTGAGGAAAGCATCGATGGCCGCCACGCCCTGGTAGCCCATCTGGTAGGGGTCCTGGGCGATAATCGCCTGGATCGTACCGTCATCAAAGAGAGGCAGGATTTCTGGACTCGGGTCAAACGTGACGATCTTCAACTCTTTGTCGACGCCCTTGGCAATGGCTGCCTGGGCAATGCCCACGGCAATGGGCGCAGCTGCGGAGAAGAAACCGGCCAATTCGGGGTTGGCCGTCAGCAGATCCGTCGCGATATTGAGGGATCTGGCAGCATCCGCATCCGTCCACTGGGTTTCGAGCACGGTCATATTGGGATACTGGGCAATGGCATCGGCAAAACCTTCACTGCGACCTGCGCTGACCGAGCCAGCCTGGATGCCCAGGTTGGCGACGAGACCCTCTTCGCCCAAGAGCCGAGCCATCTCTTCACCGGCCATGAAGCCGCCTGCGTACTGATCCGTAATGATGCTGGCCACCGGCTGGTCGCTATCGATACCGGAGTCCACCATGGCGACAGGCACCCCGGCGGCGATCGCCTCCTCAACCGGCGGAATCAGGGCCTGGGTATCCAGCGCGGCAAGCAAGATGCCGGCCGGCTGTTTTGTGGTGATATTGCGCAGGAGATCGACCTGGGCCGCAATGTCGGCTTCGGTCGCAGGGCCCTGGTAATCGATGGTATAGCCAAGTTCATTTGCTTTATCTTGGGCTCCTTTCACCAGGAAGAGATAGAACGTGGCCGAAGTGGATTTGGGAATGAAGACAATCTCCCCCTTGCCCGCATCCGGTGCGGCTGCCTCCTCCCCTGCGGGTGCGGTCACAGGAGCGGGCGCTACACACCCGGCCAGCAGTGCGAAGACTACGACTACAATGAGCAATTGCGATACTTTCCTAAGCATTACTTTCCCCCTTTTGGAAATGGAAGAAAACCGCTGACAGACACTTCACACGGGACCCCGATCGGCCAGACGTAGGGCCCAACGTAACTCTAAGCTCAGGCCTCCTTCTCACCACCCATCATTGACGGCGTCGATATTGATCGACGGCGACAGCGGCGATAATCACCAGACCGTTCACGACGTATTGCCAGAAAGCATTCACCCCCAGGATATTCAAGCCATTCCGGATAGTCGTAACCATGAGCGCACCGATTAGGGTCGCTATGATACTTCCCTCGCCACCAAAAAGGCTGGTACCGCCCACGACGACCGCGCCGATGGCCAGCAGTTCATAGCCGTTGCCGCCGGCAGGCTGCACTGTGGCAAGACGGCCGGCTTCAATGGTGGATGCCAAACCGCTCAGCAGTCCGCAGATGGCGTATATTGCAATCGTGACCGCAGTGACGTTGATTCCTGAGAGACGCGCGGCTTCTGCATTACTACCGATGGCGTAGACGAAGCGGCCAAAACGAGAATGATTCAGAATCAGATAACAGA
>CAYZLP010000976.1:0-2335 GCA_964478635.1 uncultured Caldilineaceae bacterium | reverse complement strand
TATAGCTGCCGACACGGCCCGGATAGGCGCTGGGCAGCCAGCCGAAATAGCCTTCCAGGCCCTTGTCGCCGGATCCGAGAATGACGAACTGGACACGCATGTCGCGTACGATATTCTCGATGGCGCCGGCCAACACGTCCAGCCCCTTCTGGTCAACCAGACGGCTGACCACTCCGACGACGGGGATGGCGGGATCGGCTTCCAGCCCAAACCGGGACTGGAGGGCAGCTTTGCTGCGCGCTTTGCCCGATAGATCCCGGGCGCTGTAGTTGGCCGGGATGAGGGCATCGACCGCCGGATCCCACTCTTCATAATCAACGCCGTTCACAATGCCCCAGTAGGTGTCGCCCCGATCGTTCAAATAGGGAGCCAGCCCATAGCCCAGGGCGGGCGTGCGCGTCTCGACCGCATAGGTTGGACTGACCGTATTCACCATATCGGCGTAGACGATGCCGCCCTTGAGGAAGTTCACCGCGCCGAAATCTTCGAACTTGTCCGAAGTGAAATTGTGCCACCCCAAGCCCAGATATCCGTAGACGCCCGCGTCATACTTCCCTTGATAGGCAATGTTGTGGATGGTCAACACGCTGGAAGCATCGCCCAACACCGGGTCATTCCAGTGCCAGATTTTCAGATAGGCCGCAGCCAGGGCCGTCTGCCAGTCGTGGACGTGAACGATGTCGGGCGCGAAATTCATGTCCCGGCAAAGCTGAAGCCCGGCCCGGGTGAGAAAACCGAAGCGGGCCGGATTGTCGCTGAAATCGTTGAAGGCCGCGTCATGGTAGAGACCGTCGCGCCGGAAATATTTGTCGGCTTCGATGAAATAGGTCGGAACGCCGTCCCGTTCGACCACGTCGACGGCGCACCACTCCAGCGTGTTGCCCATCCAGACACCGAGCGAATCGAAGTAGCGCTGCAGCCCGAACTTGGCAGGATCAATGCTGCTGTACTTCGGCATGATGACAATCACTTCATGACCAAGGGCGTGCAATGCCTGGGGCAAAGAACCGACTACGTCGGCCAAACCGCCGGTCTTGGCATAGGGCACGCACTCAGAGGCAATCATAACAATCTTGAGGCTGTTTTTCACGGCAGTCTCCCGCTGGCGGTCCGATTGAAATAGCAGTATAGCGATACACCATGATTATACCCTATCGCGGTCCGGTTGGGGCATTGTCAGTTGGCAATCTGCAATCTTCTTGACGCCGTGGAACCGTCCGGTTCTTGCCCCAGGTTCTGAAAAGCCGTATACTTGCCAGATGTGTCTGCCGATGACCGCAGAGAGAGTCACAAAAGTGAGAAGCAGCGGTTTGCAGGCAGCGTATGAATACAAAATTCGTAAGCTGCGCACCCAACGTGCGCGATGAAAGACGAGGATCGTCATGCCCAAATACGCCAAGCCAACTGGCGAAAGTACCAAGAAACAAAAACGCTCTATGACGCCGTGGATCATCGGGGCCGGCATACTCTTCCTGGCGCTGATTGCCTTTGCCGTCTTCATCAACAATCCCGGCCGCTCGGCGGCGTCGATTGAAGCGCCCGATGTACCGGCCGAATGGATTGACCGCAGCAGCGTCGGGAACCCGGACGCGGTCGTCACCGTTCAAGCCTGGGAAGACTTTCTGTGCCCGGCCTGTCAGCAGTGGGCCGATCAGGTCAAGCCCCGTCTCATGAGCGAGTTCGTCGACACGGGCCAAGTACGCTTTGAGTTCCACCACTTCCCGCTGCAAATTCACTCGCCTGGCGCGCAGATGGCGGCCATGGGCGCGGAGTGCGCGGCGGATCAGGGTGGCTTCTGGCCCTATCACGATCGGCTCTTCATCGAGGCGGCCAACCGAGGCCAATCCGGCGTGACGCTGGAGCGCCTGACCGAATATGCCCGGGACCAAGGGCTGGATGATGATGAGTTTCTCCAATGCATGAACAGTCAGCGACACTGGGACGCGGTCAACGCTTCGGTGGCCGAGGCTTTCTCACTCGGTTTGAACAGTACGCCGACCATTCTGATCAACGGCCAGCCCATGGCGCAACCCTTCAATTACAACGAGTTGGAGGGAACCATCAATGCGCTCTTAGAGACCAGCGGCCAATAGGTCCAGCCAGGGGATCGAATCCGTTAGGTCCGGATACTCTATGCGTATCCGGACCACAGCATTTGTCCCTCACAGCGTCTGTCCGTCACAGCGTCTGTCGGCCACTCTGCGCAGTCTGCGCCCGTAATCAAAGCCCGAGCCTATGACCCGTTTTCTTGAACGTAACAGTCTGTACATTGCGCTCATTGCCGCATCCACGGCGATGTTTGGCAGTCTCTATTTCAGCGAAGTGGCCGGCTATG
>CAYZLP010000975.1:0-2336 GCA_964478635.1 uncultured Caldilineaceae bacterium | reverse complement strand
CAGAAACGCCCAAAACGTCCCGGTTTGAGCAAGCCTCACCGGGACGTTTGTCATGCAACGCACAGTCTACCGCAGCCAAATTCGATCAAAGCTAGATCCGCAGGCTGAGCTTGTCGAAGGAAACTGCAGTGGAGATATGCCTGCTGGAGCCGCCTTCGACAGGCTCTGGCTACGGAGCCGGCGTGTCAGGCTCTGGATGCGGATTTACAGGGACAGGCCTCAACCATGAGTCGCTACTATCAGAGCGAAATCGTCCATGTGACGCTCTCCATGTTCCGCCACTGGCTGGAACGGGACTGGGGATGGCAGATATTCGACTTGCCTAGTTATGCCTGGCCGGAGCTGAGGCAGGTCGATTACGGACACGCCGATGAATTCGAATGCTACTACGATGTGGTAGCCGACGAGGCCGGGCCCTCCGATCCCTGCAGCGGACGCATCTGGCTGGCCCACATCCGGACCGATCGGCTTTATGTCGAAGTCTTTATCCGCGAGGAGGCATCCTGGGCGCGACGGCTCGACATCTGGCTGCAGCAGCGCTATGACACCCAGCTCACGCCGGCCAAGCGCAAGCTGATGATTGCACCCGCCCCCCATTTGCGGGCAGATGAACTTGCAGAAGACGCCTGGCGCGCTGCCGGCTATTCTCAGGGAGATTATTTCGACTGGTGGTATCGCGGCGGTCGCCTCTACTTTCCGACGTTCGAGGAACTCGCCGCCGTCATCGGCATCGAGCCGGCAACACTCCACGCATGGCACGAAGACGACTATCGCAGGCGCTACGGGCCACAACCCAAGCCGGACAGCCAGAGCCATTTCGGCGGACTTCTATAGGAGCAGCCCACACCATGCCAGAAGGACCCGAAATCCGCCGCGCGGCGGATGAAGTGGCGGCCGCCGTTGTCGGTACGCCCACCGAAGCGGTCAACTTTGCCTTTGACCACCTCAAACAGTACGAGCCACTGCTCACGGGCGAATCCATCGACTGCGTCGAGACCCGGGGCAAGGCCATGCTGATTCGCTTTGCCAACGACTACAACATCTACAGCCACAACCAGCTCTACGGCAAGTGGATCGTGCGCCAAGCCTATAACCTGCCCGAGACCAATCGCCAATTACGGCTAGCCATACACAACGCGCACAAGTCGGCCCTGCTTTACAGCGCATCGGAAATCGAAGTGCTCCGCAACGACGAACTGGCGGATCATCCCTTTTTGAGCAAGCTTGGCCCCGATCTATTGGACGAGCGTGTCAGCGTCGGCGACGTGGCCGCACGCTTTGGCGAGGCGCAGTTCCGCCGGCGCCGTCTCACAACGCTCCTCCTCGATCAGGGATTTCTGGCCGGAACGGGCAACTACCTGCGCAGTGAAATCCTCTTTGTCGCGCGCGTTCATCCAGCTCTGCGACCGGTCGACTGCTCGGAAGCGCAGATTGTGGCCCTGGCCCGGGCCGCGCTGGATCTGACGCGCCAATCCTATGTGACAGGCGGCATTACGAACGACCCGCTCCGGGTGGAGGCCTTAAAAGCCGCGGGTTGGAAGCGGCGCGATTATCGCTTTCGCGTCTTCAGCCGGGCCGGTCAGGCCTGCTTCGACTGCGACACGCCGATCGTCGAAGACCGCATCGGCGGCCGGCGTATCTACTTCTGCCCGAGCTGCCAGCAACGGCGCTAGCGCGGGCGTGACTTTCACTGGCTGATCGTTGCGCAGATGACACGAATTCGTTGCGCCAGTGACAGTCACGCCCGCGCGTCAGGCTCTGCCAACGCCAGCCGTACGAAACCATGGGCCTGCTCAAGCCTCCGCCGCGCTTCGTCAGCGCCAACGCCGGCCAGCAGCATGACCAAAGCCGGCTTGACATCATAGCCGGTCGCCTCCAGCGCGACGCGGGCTGCAGCTTCCTCAACGCCCCCAGCTTCCCGCAATATCGCCACGGCGCGCCGCCGCAGCTTGGCATTGCTCGGCTGGACGTCGACCATAAGATTCCCGTAAACCTTGCCCAAACGGACCATGGTGGCCGTGGAGAGCATGTTTAGCACCATCTTCTGAGCCGTACCGGCCTTCATGCGGCTGGAACCGGCAATCACCTCGGGGCCGACCACGGGCGTGATCGGCACATCAACGGCGCGGGTCAGGGGACCGTGCGGATTACAGGAGATGCCGAGGGTAGCAGCACCACGCTGCCGGGCCGCTTCAACCACCCCGAGCACCCATGGCGTCGCGCTGCTGGCGGCAATGCCGACGACGACATCCCGCCCGTCAACCGCCAGTTGATCTACCAGCGCCGCCCCGGCCGCGGCGTCATCCTCGGCGCCCTCGATGGAGGCGCGGATGGCG
>CAYZLP010000974.1:0-2339 GCA_964478635.1 uncultured Caldilineaceae bacterium | reverse complement strand
GACATGGGCGCCGTCGCGGACGGCATCGCCCTGGGTTCAACCCTGCACGCGCGTTTCAACCCGAGCGGTATGATTTCCCTGTCGCTCTGGACCTTGTTCATCACGATTCTTGCGGCGCTCTACCCGGCGTGGTACGCGTCAAGGCAGGAGCCGGTAGACGCGCTAAGAGCGCTGTAGGTTCATAGAATCTCGGGGTCAAGTGGCAACACCAACCCCACACCTGCGGTCTGAGTCTGTCGCAGGCGGACCCGGAAAAACTGGAACGTCGATCGGTTAAGTCGGATCGTCGCATTTCCCTCCAACAGGAGAATGATTCATGGCAATTATTGAACTTGAAAACGTGGTCAAGTCATACAAAGTCGGCGAGATTGTGACCCGTGCGGTCGATGGCGTCAGTCTCACCATCGAGCCGGGTGAGTTTTCCGCCATCGTCGGACCGTCCGGTTCGGGCAAGACGACGATACTGCAGCTCATGGGCTGTCTGGATTTGCCGGACAGCGGGCGGATTCTTCTCAACGGCGAAGACGTGACCCGGCTCAAGGCGGGCAAACGCGCCGACCTCCGCAAGGAAGAGATCGGCTTCATTTTTCAGTTCTTTGCCCTCGTGCCCGTACTCAATGCCTACGAAAATGTGGAGCTGCCCCTGCTCCTCGGCGGCGTCAAGGCCGGGGAACGCAAGGAACGGGTCATGGGCCTTCTGGACGCGGTCGGACTCGCCGACCGGGCGGATCATCGGCCCGACCAGCTGAGCGGTGGCCAACAGCAGCGCGTGGCTATTGCCCGGGCCCTGGCGCCCCGCCCCCTCATCGTTCTTGCTGATGAGCCGACAGCCAACCTGGACACCGAAAACGGCAAGCAGGCCATGGACATTATGCAGCGCCTGAACGAAGAGACGGGCACTGCCTTCATCTTTGCGACCCACGATCCCCGGGTCATGTCCTACGCGCGCCGGGTGGTGCGCATGGTGGACGGCCAGATCGTCGACAATGGCTATGTGGTCGAGCCGGTTACCCAGGAACCGGTAACTGCCGACAGCTTCGTTACCGAAGCGGTTAGGTGAGGAGCCCTGCCATGTCTGTACGTCGTGCATGCGCGCGGCTGCTTGTCCTTGCCTTGACTGCAGGGCTGCTGGTTGCGTGCGATCGCCAGCCCCCGGCCACGCCAACCCCGGCCGCCACGCCCCTGCCGCCCATCGAGCGGGTCGCCACCGGCGGCTCGATCCGGGCTTCGGCCAACATCCAACCGGCCCAGATGGCGGAGTTGGGCTTCCCCACGGTCGGACGAGTACGCGGAATCGCGGCGGCGGTCAGCGATGAAGTCGAACAGGGCGCGCCCCTGATTGTGCTGGATAGCGTGGCTGCCGAGGCTGCCGTCGAGCAGGCGGAATCCGCGCTCTTCCAGGCCCAGGCCGCGCTTCAGGATCTGGTCGACGGACCGCGTGCGGAAGAGATCAGCATCGCCCAGGCCCAGTTGGAGGCGGCCCAGGCGCGCCTGGCCCAGCTGGCGGAGGAGTCGCGGCCCGGCGACATTGCCGCCGCGGAAGCCGAATTGCGCGCCGCCCAGAGCGCTTACGGGCGCCTCTTCACCGGTCCGGACGAAGAGGCTCGCATCACGGCACTGGCGGAATTGGCCAATGCCAAAGCGGCGCGCCAGCAGGCCCAATCCGCCTACAACGAAGTCTCCTGGCGGAGCAACGTGGGCATGTTGCCCGAGAGCCGCCAGCTTCAAGAGGCGACCAACAATCTGGAAGCCGCCCAGGCCCGCTACGACGCGCTCTTTGCCGATCCGGACGCGGCCGCCATCGCCGCAGCCCAGGCGCGTGTCGAACGGGCCGAAGCCGAGCTGGAGCGCCTGCGCACGCCCGGCAGCGCCAATCAAGTGGCCGAAGCCGCGGCCCAGGTCCGCAGCGCCCAGGCCGCCCTCGACCTGC
The DNA here is from genome assembly GCA_964478635.1 of uncultured Caldilineaceae bacterium. GTDB lineage: Bacteria > Chloroflexota > Anaerolineae > Caldilineales > Caldilineaceae > JAGRCP01. Next base: position 409 of record CAYZLP010000974.1, on the reverse strand, counting down.
TGACGGCCGGCGCGCGTGACGGTGCAGTCGCCGCTGCGGCGGTTGCCGTCACCGAAGCCGAAGCGGGCCTCAAGCGCGCGGCTGCGGCGCTGGAAGACCACACCCTGCGCGCGCCGTTCGACGGAACGATCACGACCATTGCCGTCAATCCAGGCGAAATGGTCCAGGTAGGGCAGGCAGCGTTGACCCTGGCCGATCTGGATCATCTGCAGGTTGAAACGACAGATTTGAGCGAGCGCGATGTCGCCCGCGTCGAGATCGGTCAAGCCGTCGAGGTCTTCGTCGAGGCGCTGAACGACACTTTCCCTGGCCGGGTTCTACGAATTTCGCCTCAGGCGAGCGTGATTGGCGGGGATATCGTATACAGCGTCATCATTGACCTGGAAGAGCGACCGCCGGAACTGCGCTG
>CAYZLP010000973.1:0-2343 GCA_964478635.1 uncultured Caldilineaceae bacterium | reverse complement strand
CCCATTTTTCATGGGACAGCTGGCCAGGATTGAAAATGGGGAGAATTTGTGGACGGCCGAAGAACAGCTTACCCGCTGGCCGTGAACTGGCGAGCCAGGGTCTCCACCTCGATTTGTAGCCAATCTGCAGCCTCTTCAGGCGTCATACTGCCGTCGAGAACCATGCTGATTGCCTGCGGTATGAGGAGCTGCGCTTCGATCTCGGCGATAGTGAGGCGCTGGGCCGGCACATAGGCCGGTACGAAGATCCAGCGACTCATCACGTCGTAGCTTGAGGCGATATAGCCAAGCGTGGCGTCCGAGTAATAGCTGAAAATGGGACTTAGGGCAGTCCAATCCTGGAGCGCGCGCTCACGGACGGGGATTTTGCCGAGGGGTGCCGTTTTGATGATGTCGTAATAACCGTCGGTCAGGAAGTAGCGGGCGACATCCTCGGCGGCCGGATTCGCGCCATTGAGCAAGGCCAGGGTCACGAGCTGTCCGTAAGTGGCCGAGCCGTTGGGGCCCACCATGCCCGAGGCGAAGCCGGTCTTGCCCGGCAGATCCTCTACGCCGATCTCCACGCGGCTGCCGTCCTGGCGTTCCGAGCCCTCGATGAAATCATCCATGATGTATGTGCTGTAGAAGAGCATGCCCGCCTGACCGAGCTGATAGGCTTCCCGGGCATCGAAGAGGGTCTGCGGCGCGGCGTCCGAACAGCGCTGCAGATCGGTGTAGAAGCGGAGGGCCGCAACCATCTGCGGCGTATTCATGGTCACATTGCCCGCCTCGTCAAATGGCCAGGCGTCGTTGGACATGGCCACCTGCTCGAAGACCTGATGGGTGTAGTTGGAAGTCGGATCGCTGGGCAGGCCCAATGTGTGCGCGACTTCGCTGTCGGCTGCTAGGCGATCGCAGGCTGCGTTGATGTCGTCCCAACTGACGGGGGCGTTGAGCCCAGCGTTCTCGAAGAGATCGCGCCGGTACCAGAGCGCCTGTACCCAGCCGTCGTAGGGCACGGCGAAGATTTCGCCCGTGTTGGCCGCCGTGGTCATGGCCAGGGGGCCCTCCCGGAAATCATCTCGCCCAACGGCGTCCACGACGGCCGCGGCCGCCCCGAAATCGACCAGATTGTTGCTGATAAGACGGGCCGTGCGCTCCAGGCCGAGCCGGGCCAGGTCAGGTGCGTTGCCCTGCTCGGCGGCGGCGATGATCTGATCGGCAATGGCCGTCTCATCCACGCCCGTGATGCGGATTTCAACACCGGAGTTCTGCTCCATATAGCGCTGAGCGACCGCCTCATAGACGGCGATGCGCGACGGCTCGTTGTCCGTGGTCCAGAAGTCGATGACGATGGGGCCGGCGGCCTGCGCTTCCGTGGCTTCGACTGCCGTCTCTGCGGTCTCTCCGGTGGCCGCTTCTGAGGCCGCGTCCTCTTCAGGCTGAACGGTCGACTGAGCCGGCGCTGGGACCGGTTCGTCCGTCGTCGATTCTGTGCCCCGGTTACAGGCAGCAAGGAGCAGCAGGCTGAAGAGCAAAACCAATACGAGTCGGGCAGTACGTTGAAGGCTTGACATGGCAGCGCAGTCCAATCGTGTTACGGGCTTTGTTGGCGACCTCAGGTTCGGAAACTGGGCCGCATTATACCCGGCCGCGGGGAACCGGTGAAATTTCCTCTAGTCTTCGACGGCGTAAATACCACGACGGAAATTCGGCACTCCTGCCTCTGGTAGAAACTGTATATTCATTTCCGCCGGGATTTACTAGCATCCTTCAGACGCCGCCATTGATATAGCGGTAGAGACGCGGCGTGGGATCGTAGGCCCTCGGGGCAAGGCGATCTTCGTTGACGAGCGCAAATGGCGCCGTGCCGCCCGCTGCGCCGCGCTTGCGTCCCCGCTTCTGGCGCCGTTCGATGGCGAAGAGGTGGTGCTCGGTCAGCAGATGACCCCAGGCGCCGCTCTGAACGTAAATTGGCCCGTCGATTTGAATGCCCCAATGCGGGGCCCGGGGTGCAAGCATGCCCAGCCGCGCGACGATGTCTTGCTGATTCCCGAAGTGCTCGATCCAGGGCAGGGGCGCTTCATCAATCGTGGCCGGGCGAATGTAGCGCATCTGATTGGCGCAGGTTGCGAAACTGTAGACCTCCAATTTTCCCAATTCATCGGCGGACAGGGGTTCGAAATCGCTGAGATCGAGGGGCATTTCATCCGGGTAGACGAACTCGGGCTCGGCATAGACGGCCGCCGCCGGCGTAACGATCTCAACCAACTGCTCCTCCAGTGCCGGCACCCGGGTGATGCCGGCCAACAGGCGCAGGACGTTGGCCATGACAATCGTGCCTTGCGAGTGGGCGATCACGAC
>CAYZLP010000972.1:0-2345 GCA_964478635.1 uncultured Caldilineaceae bacterium | reverse complement strand
GACGAGATCTGGGATCGGGTCATGCGCACGAATCTGTACTCGGTCTTTTACGGTTGCCGTGCCGTGATCCCCGGCATGGTGGCCCGCCAGGAGGGGGCCATCGTCAACATCGCGTCGGTCGCGGGTCAGCGCGGCTCGGCCTTTCACGCCCACTACGCCGCGGCCAAGGGCGGTGTGCTGGCCTTCACCCGCTCCCTGGCCCGGGAGGTCGCGGCGGACAATGTGCGGGTGAATGCAATCTCGCCTGGCCGCATCACCACCGATCTCTTGCTGGAAGAGGCCGATGCCGCCGAGCACGCGCGCTGGCGCGCCGATACGCCGGCCCGCCGCCTGGGCACGCCGGAAGAAGTGGCCGAGGCCGTCGTCTTCCTGGTCGGGCCCGGCGCTACCTTTATCATGGGCGAAACGCTGGCCGTCAACGGCGGCCTGCTGATGGACTGAGAAAGATGTTACACAGAGAGGAGTATAAAAAGAACGATGAGCGACCAGCAGAAAATCTCCCCACCTTACTTCTTGGGCATCGACGCCGGCACGGAAGCCGTGAAAGCCGGACTCTTCGATCAGCACGGCCGGCGGGTTGCGGTCGGTTCTCGCAACTACAAGACCTACTTCCCCCGCCCGGGCTGGGCCGAGCAAGACCCCGACGAGTGGTGGAGCAGCCTGGTCGGCGCGGTGCAGGATTGTCTGACTGCGGCCAACGTGGCCCCCAACGACATCGTCGGCATGAGCGCCGACGCCACAACCTGCACGCTGGTGCCCATGGGCGACGACGGCCGCCATTTGCGGCGCTGCCTCCTCTGGATGGACGTGCGCGCATCGGCGCAAGCCGATGCGGTCTTTGCCTCCGGCCACGAAGCGCTGCGCTACTGTCTGGCCGGCGTCAATGCCGAATGGATGCCGCCCAAGATGCTCTGGCTCAAGCAGAACGAGCCCGAGACCTATGCCAACATGCGCTATCTGCTGGAATATACCGACTGGATCGCCTATCGTCTGACCGGTCGCTACACGCTCAACATCAGCACCACCGCCCATCGCTGGTTCTACCACAAACCCAGCGGCGGCTGGCCCAGCGACTTCTTCGCCGAAATCGGTCTGCCCGGGCTGGAGGAGCGCTTTCCCACGGACATCCTGCCCATCGGCGAGGTGGTCGGTCCTTTGGCGGCCGATGTCGCTGCGGAACTGGGATTGCCAGCGGGCATTCCCGTGGCCACGGGTGGCGGTGATGCCTTCATCGGCCTCCTGGGTCAGGGCGTGACGGAGCCCGGCGACATGGGCGTGATCATGGGCTCGTCCAATGTTCTCTCGGCCCTGGCGGCGGAGGAGTTCCACTTTCCGGGCATTTTTGGCGGCTTCCCCGATGCCCTGATTCCCGACTTGAGCCTGGTGGAAGCGGGACAGGTGTCGACCGGCTCCATCCTTTCATGGTTCAGGCGCAATTTCGGCCAGGGCGCGGAAGCCGACGCCGCGGCCAAGGGGATGTCGGTCTATGCCCTGCTGGACGAAGAGGCCGCGGCCGTGCCGCCCGGCTCCGAGGGCCTGATCGTGCTCGATTACTTTCAGGGCAACCGCACGCCTCATACCGATTCCTTCGCCCGAGGCGCGGTCTGGGGGCTGTCGCTCCAGTCCGGCCGGGCCGAAATCTTCCGGGCCCTCATGGAAGGCATTGCCTACGGCATGGCCGATATTCTGGGCACTTTCGCGGCCAACGACTTTGCGATCTCCCGGGTCATCTGCAGCGGCGGCGCGACCCAGAGTCCCCTCTTCATGCAGATCTATGCCGACGTCACCGGCAAGCCCATGACCATTACCAAGGAGACCGAGGCGTCGCTCCTCGGCTCGGCCATCGTTGCCGCCGTGGGCGCCGGTTTCTATCCCGACCTGCCCACCGCTTCGGCGGCCATGGTGACCATCGACCACGAGTATCAGCCGGATGCGGAGCGGCATGCGGCCTATCAAACCTATCTGAAGAAGTATCAAGAGACCTATCAACAACTGCGTCCGCTCATGCGCGAAATGGCGGACCAACAATCCTAAGTTACAAGGCAAGGCAATATCATGAAAATTGGCGAAGGCATCATCAAATATCAGCTTGACCATACGCCCGCGCCGCCCCCTGCAGAAGAGATGCTGGTGCAGATCGGCGCCTGGCGTCAGGTGTTGGTCGCGACCAAGCTTCTTGGCCAGGATCCCGCTCGCTATGACGGCTACGGTTTCGGCAACATCAGCACCCGCATACCGCCCTTTGATGCGCCCATCGGACGACGCAGCTTCCTGATCACCGGCACCCAGACCGGCGCCGTCCCCGTCCTGGCTCCCGAGCACTTCACCATCGTGACGGCCTACAA
>CAYZLP010000971.1:0-2352 GCA_964478635.1 uncultured Caldilineaceae bacterium | reverse complement strand
TCAGCACGATATCGAAACGATGACGGGGCGAAACGCCATAAGCCGTGGCGTTGCGCAGAAAGGTCGGGCTGAACTCGTCGTCGGCGAGCTTGGCGACGGCTTCTTCGACCATGACCTTGGATTTGCCGTAGGGGGTGACCGGATTGAACGCGGCCGTCTCAGTCAGAACATCATCGCCGGCGGCACCGTAGGTGCTGCACGAGGAGGCGAACAGATAGCGTGACGCACCGGCTGCCTTGGCCAGCTCCGCCAGTTTGACCGAGGCGCGATAGTTGATATCGTAAGTCAATTCCGGATTGATGTTGCCCAGCGGATCGTTGGAGAGCGCCGCCAGGTGGATCACCGCGTTGAAGCCGGCGACGTCTTCCGGGCCGATGTCCCGCATGTCCTTGCGGATCTCCGGGATGGCCGGAACCTCGCCGGCAAAGGTGCAGCGGGTGTAGAGATCGGTATCGAGTCCGACGACGTCGTGACCTTCGGCCAGCAGCATGGGCGTGAGGACGGTCCCGATATAGCCGTTGTGGCCGGTGACGAGAATGCGCATAGGTTACTCCAGTAGTTGAATTTTGGACGTTTCTAAACTTCGAGTTGGTTGGCTGCGTCAATGGCCTCCTGGTGGAGGCGCCCAAAGATAGGTAGTTGACCGTGAATCGCCAGAAGCATGTCCTTGGTCAATGAGCGGGCGTTTTTCGGAACCGTCAGCCAGCGCAGCATGTGACCGTAGCACATCAATCGCTGTCGTTGCCCAATCGGCGCGGTTTGAACTGCGGTCAGCGCGCCGGCAAGATAACGCCACTTCACCAGCACGGGCTGCCCTTGCAGGGAAGTGTCAAAGAAGAGGACGCGCGCTCGTTCGGAGGCAAGTATCCCTTTTGTAGATTGCTTGGGATGTCTGCGCACGTAAATCAGGCGTTCGGGAATCTCGTAAAAATTACCTTGTAGCGCAACGCTGGCGAGAAATACCTCGTCGGAAGACGGATAGCTGCCGTGCATGACCGTTTTCCTGATGGCTGCAGCGCGCATCAAACCCGAGGCCTGAATCGCGAAGTGATCCGGTTCCATTATGAGATTGCGAAAGCGGTGATGCGCCCGTATCGAAGCTGTATCCGGGAGTGGGTCATACTCCTGCACCTTCTGGCCATTCTCGTCGATAATCACCGAGCGAGGGAAACAGACGGCGACATCCGGATGCGTATCCAGCGTTTCAACACAGCGCTCAAGGAACTCCGGCGCCAGAACGTCGTCATAGTCTGCCCACTTGAAGTATTCGCCGGAAGACAAGGCAAATGCCGTATTGTAGTTGGGGGCGACGCCAAGGTTTTTAGGATTTCTATGATATCGAACCCGGCAGTCTTGCTGCTCGAAGCGAAGGCAAATATCTGGCGTTGCGTCGGTTGACGCATTGTCGCAGATTGTCAGCTCGAAGTCGCTGTAAGTCTGAGCGAGAATCGATTCCAGCGTCGCCTCCAGATAGGCGGCGCCGTTGTAGACCGGGAGTCCAATACTGACCCGTGGCGTTGACATCATACGGTTATTTTCTCCTTCTTGGGACCGCAATTGTCGGCGGACGGAATCGGCGCAACCAGTGTTCCCGCGCCATTGTTGGCTGAGGTCCACCCTAACGCCCCTCTCATCGCGTCCAAGTTATCGGCAAATTCCTGCCGCTGGTGGACGGCGACACCGGCGTCCTTAAAGGTTGCGCAACGAAACAGGCGTTTGAAGTGATGGATCTTGGGTCTATGCGCGCCCGTATTGCTGATCAACATGAAGTCGACTGCGCCATCGATCATCCGGCGCAGGTGATCATCTTGCGAATATCGAAGGTATAGTTCTTCATAGCGTTGCAGGTGACCGTCTGTGACGGCATAGATTTCACAAAGGTAGTCGACCTCCATCTCCTCGTTTTCTCGGTATTCAATTGCTTGCCGGTCAACATTGATCATGCCGGCGTAGCCGTGGGGGACGGCAGGATCATTGAGCAGTTGCGAGAACAGGTAACGGATCTGCGACGCTGTGAGCAGTAGATCATCATCCGCAACGATCATGTAGGCTGGCTCGAAGGTCTGGGCTACAGTCCAGCGATGGCCGCATCCCCGGCGCTCCTGCTGATTCACGAAGACAATCCGGTCGCTCTGTACGCTAACCCGATCCTCAATGCATATTTCCGGGTTGTGGTTGGAGACGATGATCCTGTCGACAAATTCACATTTCAGAATATGACGGAGTTGGTGGTTGATGTGCGCCATGCGCTTCGGACTGAAGTAGGTGATGAGCACGGTGACGGTTTCCGGTTGGTCAATCGCACAGGTTTTGCCAATGAATCCGTCAAGAGCCCACCGGCCATATTTTAAA
>CAYZLP010000970.1:0-2353 GCA_964478635.1 uncultured Caldilineaceae bacterium | reverse complement strand
GCGCCTATCAGGGCATTCCCGAAGTGGCCGAGGGATTGGTTCTGGCCCTCGAAGGCGATTATCCGGACAGCGTCTACGCCAACGTCGGGCGTCGCTGGCTGGATGCCTACCTGGCCGGCGGTGACGTGACGGCTGCTTGCCAGGAAATCATCGAATATGCAGCCGAAAACGCGGCCGTCACCGATGTGCTTAGCGACTATGGCTATGCCAATCCGACTTTCACGCCTGCAGACCTCTGCCCGTCGCTGGCACTGGCGCTGCCGGCCTTGGACGTTGATGCGGCGTCCGGGGCGGCCGGCGCCACCGAGCCGCCGGCCGCAGAGGCGACCGCTACGCCCGCGCCCGAGGAAGAGGCAGCCCCGGATGCGACTTCAGCCGCCACAGAAGAAGCGCTGGAAGAAGTGACAGAAGAAGCCACAGAAGAAGCTCCTGAGGCCACGCCACTGTCGACGGAAGCGCCTGCGGAAGAAGCGTCTGGGGGCACCGCAGTTGAAGCCGCGGCAGCGCCCGCCCCGACTCCCAATCCGCTGGGTGCATGTCCCCAGGATCTGATCGGATACGCAGAGGCTGTCCCGGCGGTGCTCGCCGGTGCGGGCGGCAATGCGACGGCCGTGGAGCAGTGGCTGCGTGACTGCGGCGCTATGAGTGATGACCGGGGCGCCCTCCTCTTGACCGAACTCAACGGTGACGACCTGGAAGATGCCATCGTCTTTCCGACCATCGTCAGTGACATCGGCTTCGGTCCCGGCGGCAGCCAGGGGACAATGCTTGTCTATCACGCCGATCCGGATGGCTCTCTGAATCTGGTCTACAATCCGGAGGTATACGGCCAGCCGGCCCCGCTGAAGGTAGACGATCTCAACGACGACAACCGCCTGGACATCGCCTGGTCGGTGGAAAGCTGCTCGATTTCGTGTGTGCTGGAAGTGCAGATGGTGAGCTGGACCGGCGAGGGCTACACAACGACGATTGAGCCCGGCGCCGCAATTGCCGAAGGTACGGCCGCCTTTGCGCCGGTGGGCCCAACCGATCCCGGCCGCGGCCAGGAACTGCTGCTGGAGGGCGGCGTCAGCAAAGCGCCCGAAGGCGGCCTGGCTGTGCCCCATACGGAACGCTGGCAGAGTGCGGATGGCGGGCAGTTTCGGCGGATCGACTGGCGCTACGATCGGGAGAGTGAGGGCAGTGATTGTTTGGGATTGCGTTTGGTGGAAGCCGATATTGCACTCCAGGCTGCCGACGTTCTGGGCTATGATCCCGCCATCGAGCGCTATACCGATGCCCTGACGGAACCGCTGAACGCCTGCAGCATCATCGGCATGACCCAGGAGGATGAACTAGTGCTGCTCCAGGGGCTGGCGAGCTTCCGGCTCATTCAGGCTCTTGCCCTGAGCGGCGACGGGGCAGCCGCCCAATCCGCGTTGGACGGCCTTGTCCAGGGTCAGCCGGAAGGACCCTACACCGGTGCCGCGCAACAGTGGCTTGAAGCGTATGCCGCGAATGGCGATCCCCTTGCCGCATGTGACGCGATCCAGTCGATCTTCGACGAAAACGACGAACTGTGGCTCATCACCGATCAGTTCGGCTTTAACCACCCAGCGCTGGCCGCAGAACAACTCTGCTATCGACCGCCACAGTAAGGCCACGGCGCGCAGCGTTTAGAAGCCAACGTGCTGCGCGCCGCTTTCTCCACTGGTAATGACCGGCGTGCCCGCCTGCATCGCTTCGAGGACGGGCATGCCGAACCCTTCGTAGAGGCTGGGGAACAGGAAGCCGGTTGCCATGTGGTAGAGTGCCGGTTTGTCTGCATCCGGCACCCAGCCGCAGAAGTGGAGCGCGTCGAGCAGCGCCAACTCCGCGGCGATGCTCCGGGGATCCGGCGTGAACGCATTCTCCTCATTCGGCAATTTTCCCGCGATCACCAGCTTGACGGCCGAATCGCCGCCTTCGTCCAAATAGCGGCGGTAGGCGCGCAGGATCTGCGTCACATTCTTGCGCACGTCAAATCCGCCGAGATAGAGAAAGTAGCGCGCCGGCAGGGCGTAGCGCCGGCGTACATCGTCCAGCCGCGCGGGTTGCAGCGCATCCGGATCCTGGTGATTGGGGCCGTGATGGATGGCAAAGACGCGCGCCGGCGGCACGCCCAACGTTGTTACAATGTCCCGGGCCGCAGCATCGCTTACCGTGATGACGGCGTCCGCCCGGCGCGCGGACGCACTGACCAGCTGGGTATACAAGCGTTGGGCCGCGCCGCCGCGATAGGCCGGCAACAGCCGAGGAATCACGTCATGTACGGTTACCACGGTAGGCGTCGGCTGCCAGTAGGGCGCGGCCCAATAGGGAACCCAGAGCACGT
>CAYZLP010000969.1:0-2366 GCA_964478635.1 uncultured Caldilineaceae bacterium | reverse complement strand
TACGCTTGGGGGCGCAGGTCTCCGCCGCGTTGCTCATGACGCTGGGCGCTGGGGTCATCCTTCGCGATTTGGGGTGCCTGACGTCGGTCGACCAACCGTTGGTCCTGGGTATCCTGGGGGTACCGCTCAGCATCTTCGCAACCGTTGGTGTGATCAACGCCGTCAACATGAGCGACGGCATCGATGGCCTCGCGGGCTCACTTGTACTGGTTGCGGTGGCCGCCCTGTGCCTGATGAGCTGGGCCGCGGGTCGGTGGGAAAGCCTGAGCGTCTTGTTCACGCGGGCGGGGGTATTGCTGGCCTTCCTGCTGTTCAATCTGCGGCCAGGCGGACGCGCCCTGGTGTTTATGGGAGATGCGGGTAGCATGTTCCTGGGTTTCGTTCTTGCTTGGCTTCTCGTCAAGCTGTCCCAGGGGCCGGAACGAGCCTTCGCGCCAGTCATCGCTCTGTGGATCTTTGCCCTACCCTTGATCGATACGGTCTCGATGATGGTCCGGAGGATCAGGTTGGGACGTTCGCCGTTTCTGGCGGACCGCGAGCATCTACACCATATTCTGATGGCCGCCGGATTTACCCCCAAGCAGACCCTGGTGCTGATGGTTTTGGCCGCATTGACGACGACCGGTATCGGGTTGGTCGGACACCTGTTGGGAGCACCGGAGCACTGGATGTTTCTTGGGTTCGTCGTCCTGTTTGCGCTCCATCACTGGGCCGTCATGAAGGCCTGGCGGGTGAAGCGTTTCTTGCGGAGGCCTCTTGTCCATCACGCCGAGTCCAAGGCTTGACGGATGTCGACAGATCGCGTTCCAGTCTGATGCTGGGCGGGAAACCGAAGGGAAGAAGTGTAGTCTGCTCGGAATAGCAAATAGGCCGGATTAAGGGCCTTTTTGATGCCGGGGGAGCAAAACCGGCGTTCGTCCGCCGCTCGATGCTACGCGCTGATCGGCGGCCGATATCGGGATGTACCGTTGTTTTGATAGTCGACAGTGGCGGTGATGGCAACTACCCCGCCCAGAGCGGCCGGCACCCAGCCCAGGCTTGCGGCAGTGGCGCCGGCGATACCCCCGGTGGTTGCCGCAGCGGTCGCTTGCCCTGCCGGGACCAGTCCCAACGCGCAGGGGCTCTTGGCATCAACCGTGAGCAACTGATTAGCCTCGAGTACATACCGGCAGCCATCGGAGAACTGGATGGTGGCGGTACTGGCCGCGAGCGCCATGACACGCTCACCGACCTTGAGTGCCATGCCCTCCGTTCCGCCGACGTATTGCGCGCCTTTGCTTACGACAGCCTCGCCCTCGATCCGGACCAAGGTCGCCGCCGTCTCGTCCGCAGCAGTGGCGCAATTGAGCGCCGCGGCCATGGCCGATGCGGCGATGACTTGTACAATGATTGGCTTCCGGTTCATCTTGCCCCCCTGTTGAGTCCCGGTATCGCGGCGGGAGATTCGTCCCACACGTTGCCGCAATCAAACCGTTACTGGTTCCCTTTGTCAACTCTCGCTTGTAACTATCGAGAATTGAAGCCCATCAGGTAAGTGTCGAGATAGGGGGCTCGACCTACTGCGTCGACTGTTCCATGGGCTTCGGATCCAAATCGGCCGGGGACGCGCCCTCGATCCCTTCTGCCTTTGCCAGGTTGGGGAGCTTGCGGATGGCCATACGGTCGAACCAGGCCCCTCCCGAGATCTGGTGCTCGAACTTGCGCTTTCCAGCCGACACGAGCCGGATCTCCTGTAGCCTGCAGTCTTCGGGCACCCCGAACTCGACGTCGAAGTCGCGCCATTGGTTGGTGCCGAGGAAGCGCTCGCTCTCTCCGAGATCTTGTACCTCGGGCAGCAGACAGCGCACGACCCACTTGAGGCCGCCTTGTGTCTCGAGGCTGTCGGTGCGCACCCTGCCGCTGAGCCGATAAGGGCCTGGATCCAGGAACAACAGTTGCGAGACGTCCTGATACGGCCGGTCGTGGCCGTTGAAGAGCAAATGCAGCGCCTTTCTGCCGTCGATGCCATAGGTCTGCGCCCGGTCGACGACCACGCCGCGGCGGGGGTTTACCTGCCAGTCGAACCCCCAGCTGGTGGGCTCGAGCTCGAAACCGCCATTGTGGATCAGGCCCAGCTCGCCGCGTTGAGCCCGGCTGAGACCGTTGATCCAGTCGATGTAGGCCTCGGTGGTCCTTCCTTCCTTCTGGAGGCGCGACACATAGGCCTGCCGCTCCGGTTCCGTAAGCGGTGCCTGCGGCGATTCGCTGCGCAGCGCATAGAGCACACGGACGGTTTCCACGTCCAGCGCGCGTCTGGCGATCTCGGCGAAGAAGGCCTCCCACCAGGAAGGGGGTGACGCGGCGAAGGGTCTGAAGGCGAGCCGCGT
>CAYZLP010000968.1:0-2366 GCA_964478635.1 uncultured Caldilineaceae bacterium | reverse complement strand
CAGCGCCAACTGGAAAAGCTGCGCGGCACCTATGTGGATGCCCTGCCGGCTCTGATCAACGAGGAGACCGGTCGGGTTCACACCAGCTTCAACCAGACGGGCGCGGTCACGGGGCGCTTGAGCAGCAGCAACCCGAATCTGCAGAACATTCCCATCCGGACGGAAGAGGGCCGGCGCATCCGCAAAGCATTTGTAGCGCCCGACGGTTGGTCCCTGATTTCGGCCGACTACAGCCAGGTGGAACTGCGCGTGCTGGCCCATGTGGCGGAAGAGCCGAGCCTGATCGCTGCCTTCCAGGCCGACCAGGACATTCATGCCGCGACGGCCAGCCGCCTCTTCGGCGTGCCCATCGAGGCCGTAGATCGCGAGCAGCGCGGCCTGGCCAAAACCATAAATTTCGCCACCGTGTACGGCTCCTCCGCATTTGGCATCAGCAGCCGCACGGAGATGACGCCTGACGAAGCACGCCACTTTTTGGACCAATACTTCGCGACCTATCCCACGATTCGGGACTATATCGAAGCGACCAAACAGTTGGCCAATGAGCAAGGCTATGTTGAGACGCTCTTGGGCCGCAAGCGCTTCTTTCCGGAACTGCAGCAGGATAGCACGCGGCACAACATCCGTCAGGCGCTCGAACGTCAGGCCATCAATGCGCCGATTCAAGGGGCCGCTGCGGACATCATGAAAATCGCCATGGTGAACCTGCACCGCAAGCTGGAAGAAGGCAATTTCGCCAGCCGGATGCTCCTCCAGGTACATGATGAACTCGTTCTGGAGGCGCCGACTGAAGAGCTTGATGCTGTCGCTAAGCTGGTTCGCAGCGTAATGGAAGATGCCTACACGCTGGCCGTTCCGCTTAAGGCGGACGTTGAAGTGGGCCCGAACTGGTATGATCTGACGGATGTCTGAGACAAAGATTGAGGCGAGGGCCGAGAAACAGCCAGCGACAAAACGTTGCTCTTAGCCTTGGCCTTGGCCTCAGCCTTCGCCTATAACCAACACTCGAGAAAGACGCATGGTACGCCATCGATTGCAGGAATTGTTTGAAGCAGCTATTGCTGCAGCCCAGGCAGACGGCAGCCTCCAGGAATTTGAGATGCCCGAGGTCGAGATTGCCCGGCCCAAACAACCGGAACACGGCGATTACAGCACCAATATCGCCATGGTCGCGGCTGCGGCTATCCGCAAGGCCACGGGGGAAAAGCCCAATCCGCGCCAGATCGCCCAGGCGATTGTCGACCACATGCCGGACGATCCGCTCATCAATGAAACGGAAATCGCGGGCCCTGGCTTTATCAACGTCCGGCTGGCCGATGCCTGGCTTCAACAGCAGGTGCGCACAATCATCAATCAAGGCGCGACCTACGGCAACATCGACCAGGGCGCAGGCCAGCACTGGCAGGTGGAATACGTGAGCGCCAATCCCACCGGCCCGATTCACTATGGCGGCGCCCGCAACGCCGTGCTGGGTGATTCCCTGGCCAACGTGCTCGAAGCGGCCGGCTATGACGTCCAGCGCGAGTTTTATGTCAATGATGGCGGCACCCAATTTCAGCTCTTCATCGAGACCCTCTTCGCCCGCTATGCCCAGGCGCTCGGCCAGGATGTCCCCCTGCCGGAAAACGGCTACCAGGGCGAATATATCGCCGACTACGCCAAGGAGGTGGTAGAGCGTTACGGAGACCGCTTCCTGCAGATGCCGCGCGACGAGGCACTGGCACAATTACGGCAGATCGGCCGGGCAATCGTGCTGGCGGCACTGGAGGATGAGCTCGGCAGCATCGGCGTACGCTTCGACAACTGGTTTAGCGAACAGAGCCTCTATGACGAAGGGCTGGTGGAACAGTCTCTGGCATATCTAAAAGAGCGGGGCGAGCTGGCGGAGCGGGACGGCGCGGTCTGGTTTTTGGCCAGTCAATACCCGAAAAATGAAAAAGATGAAGTGGTGGTCCGGTCCAATGGCGCCCCCACCTACTTCGCGGGCGACATCGCCTATCACTACGACAAATTCATGCGCCGCCACTTCGATCACGTGGTCAACGTCTGGGCCGTCGATCATCAAGGACACGTGCAGCGCATGAACGCCATGATGCAGGCCTTTGGACTTGATCCGGATCGCTTGACCATCCTGATGTACGATCTGGTCAAGCTGGTGGAAGGGGGGCAGGAGAAGAAGCTGAGCAAGCGCGCCGGCAATCTCATCACGATTCGGGATGTCGTGGACCAGGTCGGTCCCGATGCGCTACGCTTCAATCTGCTGACCCGCAGCCCGGAAAGCACCATCGAATTCGATCTGGACCTGGCCGTCAAGGAAGCCAAGGAGAATCCCGTCTTCTATGCCCAGTACAGCCATGCCCGGATCT
>CAYZLP010000967.1:0-2371 GCA_964478635.1 uncultured Caldilineaceae bacterium | reverse complement strand
CGGGCGAGCGGTTTCAGCGGTTACGGCAATTCAACTTTCCTGCGCGGCGCGCGCATGATCCGGCTCCGGCGGAACGTCTACGACTTCGAGAGCTGGCTCCACCTGGAGGGCGGCGAGATCGTCACGTCCCAACCCGAGCACGCGCCTGAAGTTGACCGTCCGACCTGCATTCTTTAGGGGGTACGGTGTTTCGATTTCAGATAGACGACACGTGTGAATTGCGCCTGCTCCAGCCCTATCACGCTGAAGCGCTCTTTGCCTTGACCGACGCCAACCGGGCCCATCTCCGGATGTGGTTGCCCTGGCTGGACGGCGTCAAGACGGTTGCCGACAGCAAGAGTTTCATCGAGGCTACCCTGCGCCAGTTTGCCGCGAACAACGGCTTCCAGACCGGCATCTGGTATCAAGAGGGGCAAGTGAATCCCGACAGAAATCCTCATACAGTTGCAACTAGAGGTGGAGAGGCCGGATCTCTATCGTGGCATTCACGCCCAAGTGTACTGGCCGGCGTCATTGGCTATCATTACATCGACTGGGGGCATCGCAGTACGGCCCTGGGTTACTGGTTGGGAGAGGCGTATCAGGGGCATGGTCTCATAACCCGGGCGGCCCGCGCGTTGACGGACTATGCCCTGAACGATTTGAAGCTGAATCGCATCGAGCTCCGCTGTGCCACCGGCAATCTGCGCAGCTGCGCCGTGGCCAAACGCTTAGGGTACCGGCATGAAGGCGTCATCCGGCAAGCCGAATGGCTCTATGACCATTTTGTGGATCACGACGTTTACAGTATGCTAGCCCAGGATTGGCAATCACCAACGACAGATTGATGGATCGCAGATGAAGAAGAAACCCGACGCCCGCCCTAGCCTTCGTCCCGTCGACGTCCGTCACCACGAGCAGCATGGCCAGATCTACCTGGCCCTGCGCGATCCCCTCCAGCTCTCTGAGAATACGCTGCTGGTTCCCCAGGCGCTGGCTGCAGTCCTGGCCTTCTGTGATGGCGCCCACGACGCGGCCGGTATGGCCGCAGCATTTCGACGCCACTATGGCGTTGCGCTCGAGATCCCCATGGTGGAGGAGTTGCTGGCGGCGCTGGATGCAAACTTCCTGCTGGAAAATGCGCGGTCGGCTGCCCGTATGCAGCAGGTGCTGGACGAATACCGAAGCGCACCCCATCGTCCCGCGCTGATTGCCGGACGCGGTTATCCGGATGATCCGGCGGAGCTTCATCGCTTCCTCAACGATTATCTGGAAGGGGCCCAAAGCCATCCCCGTCCCCTGGCGGAGTGGCCTCGCCGGGCCGGCTTGCTCAGCCCGCACATCGACTACGGCAGAGGCGGCGCGGTTTATGCCGAGGTCTGGAAGCATGCGGCCGATCTGGCCAAGGCTGCCGAGCTGGTCGTGTTGTTGGGCACCGATCACTATGGCGACGATCCGATTACGCTGACGCGACAACATTACGCCACACCCTACGGCCTGCTGCCCACCGATAGGCGAATCGTCGATGAGCTGGCGGCGCTTGTGGGGGAGGAGGCCGCGTTTGCCGGCGAACTGCGCCATCGGGATGAGCATTCGCTGGAGTTGGTGGCCGTCTGGCTACATCATATGCGCGGCGGCGTGCCCGTGGACGTGGTGCCGATTCTCACCGGTTCCTTCCAGCGTTACGTGCAAAACGGCAGTGCGCCGGACGAAAGTGAGCTGCTCACCCGCTTTCTGAACCGCATCGATGAACTGGCCGGCGATCGTCGGGTGCTGGTGGTTGCCTCCGGCGACCTGGCCCATGTGGGACCGGAGTTTGGTGGTCTCCCCCTTGATGCGCGCGGCCGCAAAGAACTGCTCACGGCTGATGAAGAGTTGCTGGAGAGGCTGCGGGCGGGCGATGCCGATGGCTTCTATCAGAGTATCAAGGCCGTCGGCAACGCCAACAATGTCTGCGGCCTCTCCCCGATTTATCTGGCCCTACGTCTGCTCAAGAACGGCGACGGTCGCCCGCTTACCGGCGAGCAATTTGGTTATGCCGTCTGCCCGGCCGACGGCCACAACACCTCTGTCGTCACGATCGCGGGTATGACCTTTGGGTAGACGATGGCTCGTGCACTTCCCGGAGGGGGTCACCGCCATGGCCGGGAAAGTTGCACCTGGAGAAATTCATCCGGCAATCCTGTAGGTGCGGTTGGTTGATGATGGAAAAATAGTCCGGCAATCGTAGGTGCGGTTTCCAACCGCACGATCTTCCAGAAACATCAGAGGTAGATGGAACCTGTGCGGTTGGAAACCGCACCTACGGGATTGCCCGATTATTTCGCTAACCTTCAACCAACCGCACGATCTTCCAGAAACATCAGAGGTAGATGGAGCCCGTGCGGTTGGA
>CAYZLP010000966.1:0-2388 GCA_964478635.1 uncultured Caldilineaceae bacterium | reverse complement strand
CAAAACTCATGCTGACTACGGGGGATCGCAGCATTGGCGGGCCTTTCTGCGTATGATTTAATGAAGAGATGTTGGGATTGTACACGATGGCGGCATACGCGTCAATTGGACATCCATTGAACCAGTGAACACAGACATGGCAAATCGATCGGTTTTCAGAAGACGAGGCGGTTGGTTGGCGTGGGGCGGATTCGGCATCGGCGCAGGATTGTTCCTGGGCCTGCTGCTGGTCGCCTATCCGCGTCAGACCGCGGCGCAAAACGACCCGGCGCAATTGGTTTCGGTGGTGGTCGAGTTCGATGAGCCCTCGGTCGTCGAACATCTCACGGGAAGCTTCGCGGCTGCGGGTGCAAATCCGACGTTACGCCAGGCGGTCGCCCGCCGGCAGCTGGAGCGCATCCAGGCGGAGCAAGCAACTATGGCGACCAAATTGGGCCGCCTGGGCGCAATTGAGCTCTATCGCATGCAGCGACTCTATAATGGCATTGCCGTGCGCGTTGCACCGGAAGACATTCCGGCCGTGACCGCCTTGCCCGGCGTCAGAGGCGTACGGCCGATCGTTCCCAAGACGCCGACCCATGCCGTCAGCGTCCCCTTCATCGGCGCGCCGGTCCTGTGGACCGGCAGCAGCATACCCGGCGTTACCGGCGAGGGCATCACGATCGCGGTAATCGACACGGGCATCGACTATCTCCACCGCAATTTCGGGGGACCGGGCGCCGGCTACGAAAACAACGACGAGACGCGCAGCGGTGACGTCCCGGGCTTTCCCGGGGTGAAAGTAGTAGGGGGCTATGACTTCAGCGGGGACAACTACAACGCCAATCCGGACGATGCCACTTACCAGCCGATCCCCCGACCCGACCCGGATCCCTACGACTGCTACGGTCACGGCACTCATGTGGCGGGCACGGTCGCCGGGCTGGGCATCACGGCCGATGGCGCTACCTACGCCGGCCCTTATGACGCGGCGGTCGACCTGGCGTCTATGCGCATTGCGCCCGGCGTGGCGCCCGGTGCGACCCTCTATGCCCTCAAGATCTTCGGCTGCACCGGCGCCACCGAGTTGACCGATCTGGCCCTGGAGTGGGCGGTCGACCCCGACGGTGACGGCGATTTCAGCGATCGGGTCGATGTGGTCAACCTGTCCCTCGGCTCGGCCTTCGGCACGCGTTACGACACCACGGCCTTGGCGGTGGAACGCGCCTCCGAGCTGGGCGTCATCGTCGTGGCCTCGGCTGGCAATTTAGGTGACCACTACTACGCGGTGGGCAGCCCCGGCGTGGCCGACCACGCAGTAAGCGTAGCGGCTGTCGGGCTAAAGCGCGGGGAACAAGGTCTGACCCCTGAAATCACCTATTTTTCGTCGCGCGGACCGCGCAGCGGCGACAACGCGCTCAAGCCGGATATCGCCGCGCCGGGTCAGGCCATTGTCTCGGCGCTGGCCGGCACCGGCAGTTTTGGCGTCGCGCTGTCCGGCACGTCCATGGCTGCCCCCCATGTTGCGGGTGGCATGGCCCTTCTGCGCCAACTCTATCCCGATTGGCCTGCAGAAGACCTGAAATCCCTAATTATGTCAACTTCACGTTATCCGGCCGGTATGGGCGGCCCCGATGATGAGGTTCCCTATGGCCCCACCCGGACCGGCGCCGGCGTCCTGGATCTTGCAGTGGCCGCGACCTCACCTCTTTTTGCCCGGGCTGCGGATGAACCGGGCCGCGTCGCCGTCTCGTTCGGGCGGCTTGAAGTGCGCGACGCCATCAGCGCCAGCCGCGACATCAGAATTGTCAATCGCGGCGTGCAGCCCGTTCGTCTGACAGCCCGAGTGGATGGCGCAAACCCGCTGCCCGGCGCAACCGTGTCGCTCAACGCAACCGATGTCATGACCCTTGCCGCAGGCGAGAGCGCCACTGTAACCCTACAGCTTACCGCGAATGCTGCTCAGCTGCGCCACACGCAGGACATCAGCACCCTTACCCCGGCAGGTACGGCCCGTCACTGGATCGGTGAGATGGCCGGCGCCGTGGTCTTTGCCGCAACGGCAGCAGACGGAACGCGGCTCACGCCGCTCCGCGTCCCGTACTACGCAGCCGTGCGGCCCGTAGCAACACTGACCACAACCGATACCCTTACCATCGACACAAACGGCCGTGGCGAAATCGTCCTTGCCGGCGCCGGACTGGATGGGGAGGATCCGCCTGAGGCATATATCTCGTTGGTAAGCCTGTTCGAGCTAAGCCATTCCAGTGGCGATCTGGCGCCCGTCACGCAATTGGAGGACGTCGATCTGCAGGAGTATGGCGACCTGCAACAGGTGGGCATCACCGCCAATCTGACGACGAGCCGGCCCATCTCCGAGACAATGCTCTATTTCGCCGTGGCCATGCG
>CAYZLP010000965.1:0-2393 GCA_964478635.1 uncultured Caldilineaceae bacterium | reverse complement strand
ACAATTAGGGGCGTTCATACTTGCCCAAGACGCTCTTGCCGGGCCATGGCTCAAGTCCCTAGCCAACGTCCAGTGAACACGCCTTTGTGCGAACGGGTCGGTTCGGGGGGACTCAACATACGGGCATGGTGCTCGCTGGTTGCCCTACCTGTCGGGGACTTCGCTCCGCCTGGCCCTCAGCGCACCGCGCCGGCCACGGCGTCGACAAAGTAGCGCTGGAGACACAGGAAAAGCAGGATGATGGGTGCGAGGCTCATGACGGAAGCCGCAAGCATGACGGTCCAATCCCGCGTGTTCTCGCCCAGAAAGGCGAACATGCCCACGGCCAGGGTGCGTAGCTCCGGTTTGGTCAGCGTGAAGATGACGGGGTAAAAGAAGTCATTCCAGACGCCCAGGGTGGTCAGAAGGGTCACCGTGCCCGTTACGGGCGCGGCCAGGGGGAGCATGATGCGCCAAAAGATAATCCAATGGCCAGCTCCATCCAGGCGCGCGGCCTCGGCCATTTCTTCCGGCAGCGCAGCGAAGTAACCGCTGTAGAGCAGCACCGCCAGGCTCGATTTCCCCACGATGGCCAGGAGAATCACCGGCCAGAGCGTGCCCGTAAGCCTCAGCTTCAGCATGAGATCGAATACCGGAATAAAGGACTGGTTCGCGGGCAGAATCAAGGTGAAGATTAGCCCCGCCTGCACCGCCGCCTTGCCCGGAAAGTGATTGCGTCCCAGGGCATAGCCGGCCAGTGCGCTCACCAGAATCACGCCGGCCACCGCCCAGGTCGTCACCCAGAGGGTATTGAGAAAGTAGGCGCCGAAACCGGCCTTCACCCAGGCGACAGGGTAGTTGCTCCACTGGATCGTCGCTGGCAGCAGCCGCAGGGGGTCCTCGAAAAACTCCCGGGGTGACTTGAGCGAGCTGCCGATCATCCACCAGAACGGATAGAGATAGCACCAGCCGATGATGCCCAAGAGCAACGTCGCAATCAGCCGCCGTGACTTCAAGGATCGGGCGACCCCGCGTTCCTTTTCGGCCGGGAAGCGCGCCTCGCTGAAATTCATGCCCGTCCTCCCACCGAGCCACGCCGTCCCAAGAGCAGCAAGACGCCCAGGAGTCCTATCTGCAGCATGCTGAAGAAGACCGTCGCGGCCGCGGCGCCCCCCAGATTCACGACGCCACCGCTGCCGTGTGGGGGCTGAACGGCGAGATGATAGATGTAGCTCATGGGCATCTCCGTTGCGTAGAAGGGACCGCCGTCGGTGAAGACCAGCACCGGTTCCAGCACGCGCAGGGAGCCAATGACTGCCAGCAACACAATCACCATCAAAAGAGGGCGGATGAGTGGGAGCGCAATGTGATAGAGGCGCGACCAGAAGCCGGCCCCGTCGATGGTCGCGGCTTCCAGCAGCTCGGACGGAATCGTCTGGAGGGCAGCCAGAAAGAAGACCAGATTGTAACCGAGACTGTGCCAGATGCCGAAGGCGATAATCGTGGTCATTGCCCAGAAGGGATCCTGCAGAAAGCCGAGGGTGGGGTTGAAGAGTCCGGCTTCGACGATGGCGTCAGGGGCGCTCCGGCTCAGATTCATGATCAGATAGCGGGTCGGCATGGCCAGAATCACGACAGAGCAGACGGCCGGCAGGAAAAAGACTCCTCGGAACAAAGTTGTGCCGGGCTGGCGCGGCCGGTTCAAGAGCAGGGCCAGAATTAGGGCAAGGCTCAACTGCACCGGAACCAAAACGGCCGTGTAGATCAGCACGTTGCCGACGGCCTGCCAGAAGATGGGATCGGTGGCCAGACGCGCAAAATGGCGCAAGCCGACGAACTGCTCCGGCCTACCGAAACCATGCCAGTTGTAGAACGCGTAGCGTAGGGTCGCGAAGACGGGATACCACAAAAAAACGGCCGACAGGAGCAGCCAGGGGGTCAAAAAAAGGTAGGATTGCGCTGCGGCGCTCAGGCGCACAGACGATCGGCCCAATACTGCGTTGATTCTGGGAAAGGTGGAGGTTAAGGGGGACTCCATTGGTCTGCAGTTGCTCCTAAATCAAAGACATGACGAGACCACAATTTCCGTAGGTCGGGGCATCCTTGTCCGACGCGCCGGTAACGACGGATGTCGGGCAAGGATGCCCCGGACCTACGAATCTCGCGCAAACGTCCCCGGCACGGTCCAGGCTTACCCTGATCGACGGAAATTCTCGTGGACCGTGCCGGGGACGTAATTTCCGGGGATGGCCTTCCCTATACCCCATAATCCCGGAGCGGATCCCAATCGGCAAAGACAAAATCGTCGAATGTAACGGTTAAGCCAGCCGCCTGGCCATCCTGGAGCGCGGTGTCGAAGGCGGCATCCTTGGCCCCGGCCAGGGCAGACAGCCGCGTCGGAATCTCGTCCCGGG
>CAYZLP010000964.1:1607-2397 GCA_964478635.1 uncultured Caldilineaceae bacterium | reverse complement strand
GTGCGGCCCCTCACTCACCGGGTCGAGGCGGTCCTTAAAGAAATAGGCACCACGGAAGGCTTTGTGTTTCCGGGCCGAAAAGACGGTCACCCTCTCAACAACACCCGCAAGCTGCAACTGGAACTGCATCAGCGCACCGGCCTGTGGATCACCCCGCACGATCTCAGACGTGTGTATACCAGCGCCGCCAACCGTGCAGGACTCTCTCTGGTGGTCACCAAGCGGTTACTTAATCACAGAGGGTACGAGGAAGTGACGGAGGGCTACATCCGGCTGGGGATGGACGAGTTAAGGGACTACTCCCAGGCCGTCGAGGACACCATTCTCGGCGACGCCGGGCTGCTTTCATCCCGAAACCTTGATAAACGCTTGCAGGACATGCTGGCGGGGCTTCACGAGGATGAGAAAAGACGGCTTCTGTTCGAGTTGGCCCAGCGGCAGCTACAGGGGGTGGCCTGATGACCAGCAAAACGGATCGGTCTGATCCTGAGGGGAGTCGTCGTGGTCGGCAGAGCAAGAGGCAGCGACAGCGCACGGCTGACGTGCACCCTGACTTTATCCCCTATCCGGTTATCAAGCGCCGTGGTGAGGGTTCCGTGGGGTCTCCCTCGAACGGACCCCGCGCGAATTCCATTCCATTGGATTCAACGATTGTGCGAGCTACCGAGAACGGATGGAGGGAAACCGGTAATCCAATCCTAGCGGTCCGCGCCATTTGCCAGCGACACAGAGCCGGAGTGTTTCCGACTGAGGAACTGATGGAATGGTTGGTCAGTGGATTGGAGCAGTG
>CAYZLP010000964.1:489-1597 GCA_964478635.1 uncultured Caldilineaceae bacterium | reverse complement strand
AAGGTAATAAGAGTCTCGAACAATATCTGGGATTAAGGAGTCCGTCGGGACATGCTGCAAATAAACTCAAGGAGGCAGCGAGGATAGAGCGGACTCAATCATGCTTGATCGAAGTCCATCGACTGTGTTCATTGTTCGGCCTCAAGATTAGCGACGCTGTGGCTATGGTGGTCTCTCGCCTGGAGGAAAGCGAAGACCAAACAATCCACTTCAAGCTCGAAGCGCTTTCTGATGAAACGCTACAGGATTACTACAAGCGATGGCCCAAGGATCATCAAACAACCCGCATGTACAACGAGATCGCGAATGACCGACAAGTTCTCCAAAGTGTGTTGGTTCAGTATCCCCGTTTTGCCTGGGAGCACCTTCCTGAATTGAAGGCTTACCGCTAGTCCGCGACTTCACCTGCTACCTGCCAAGGGAGTACGTAACTCGCGGGGTAGTCATTGGCGTGCCTTTGCTCGGCGCTTAGCCGAAGCGGCTTTGCAGCCGATCGTTCCCTAGCAAGCGCAGTGGCACGCACGCTCACCGACAGCCCGCCAAGCTAGTTCGTGGGGGGCTTGGCCTGTTTACCCAACGGACGTTAGAGTCCGGCCACGAACGCGGGACACTAGGCCCATAGAGCAGACCCGTCGCATCTTCCCGCGTCCGCCCCCCGGCGTCGGACGGGGGACGAGGAGACTGCGATATGCCGAACCGCGGCTAGGGTACTGAATCAGACTCGATTCGCTACCCATGCCCAATCCCTCTCTCGTGTTGGAATCGTCCTCGCTGACCCGGCGAATGGCGCTGGGAACCCTCGAGGACCAACCAATGAAGCACAGTCCTTTCGATACCGACCTGCCCATGCTAGGTTCTCCAACGCTACGAGGGAGTCGATCCCCACCTAGTCCTTCTCGACGAGCCCACGGCGGCAGCCTGTCTAGAACAGAAACCAAAAACGTTTGAGTCCTGGAGGCGTGACGGTAAAGAACTCCCCTTCTTGAAGATTGGCCGGAACGTCCGGTATCGGCTTAGCGACATATTGGATTGGCTGGAACGAAACACCTTCCGCACTAGCCGAGAAGCCAAGACCCGAGATCGCCGCGCTCCCCAGCGTCGCGCAAAA
>CAYZLP010000964.1:0-460 GCA_964478635.1 uncultured Caldilineaceae bacterium | reverse complement strand
GTCCGAACACGTCAGGTACACGAGGCGTCAACGGAGACTGAGACGATGGCGAAAAGCGGAGAGTTCTTTGCGATTGGGCTCGACGAGTGGAAGGCCGTCTGTGAACTCGGCGTCAATTGCGCGACCACGTTCCTCGTTCTAGCAAGAGGCACGGGTCCTGATAATGCCACGACGTCGTGGAGCGCCGAGGCTGTCCACAACTACACCGGCATGGCGTGGCCGCGAGCCCAGGGCGCGATCGCTAGCCTCGCTGGGCGCGGCTTGCTCGTGGTGGAGGGATCGCGAAACCGTCCTCGCTATAAACTCAAGAAGCCCGACGAAGTCGATCAGATGATCTGGTTGCCAAACGCCTTGGTCACGGGGGCATCCAAAGAAACGCCGCCCGTTGCGCGACTACGGCAAGCCCGCGAGATCGAGGTTCTCGAACTCTTGGTTGAACTGTACGCGCAACATGATCTCG
>CAYZLP010000963.1:0-2401 GCA_964478635.1 uncultured Caldilineaceae bacterium | reverse complement strand
GCTGTTGGCTGCCCACCCGGAAGCGCAAAGGGGTCAGGCCTCTTTGATTTGTCCTTCAGGCACAGGTAGGACTCTCTGGCGGCCACGCGGACGCATGGTTGATTCCGAACCGAGTCGGTAGACATGCCCCAGACCGCTGGTGTGGTAATGAGCATGATATCGCATCGTGTACGTTCCGCCCACCCTGCCCATGAATCGACTCATTTCGCGGCATCACCATCAACCAACGTGCGCGAAGCCAGGTGATAGTGATTTGGCATAAGTTGGTAACTGAATAGCTGGAACTAGTGAAGCTGGAGCCCTTCGCGCAGAATCCTCTCAAAGCCAGCAAAGCCCTCGTCCTTGTGAAACATCTCGGCACGCAGATTGTAACAGTTTAGTCCGCGCGACGTCTGCTGGGTGGAATTACCTGATTTTTTGGCGAAAAAGATTTGACATTGCTAGCCTTTGGTTCTTGGTTTAGATTATCGGCATTCGAGGATGAATGTCGATGGAATTCTGCTTTTATCCACATCACGAACATGGCTGCCCTCACGTTGGCCATTGCCCGCAT
Source organism: uncultured Caldilineaceae bacterium (assembly GCA_964478635.1). GTDB lineage: Bacteria > Chloroflexota > Anaerolineae > Caldilineales > Caldilineaceae > JAGRCP01. Next base: position 1,848 of record CAYZLP010000963.1, on the reverse strand, counting down.
CTGGGTGGAACGGCGCTGGCAACGCTGGTTCAAGCCGCCAGCGACAATGGCCAAATGCTTGACATGCTGCACGGCCAGTTCCAGGCCGCAAGCGACACGGTCAGTGAGTTGCTCCGTGAGAATGAGCAACTCAAGAAACAACTCGAACAGGCCAAGCTGGAACTGAAGCTAGAGCGACAAAACAAGTTTGCCACCCGTCAACAGAAACAAGAAGAGGCGGACACGGGTGACGATACTTCTGAACAGCCACCCGACCAGTCCGCTGCTGAGAAGCCCAAGAAACGGGGCGCACCGGTGGGCCATCCCGGTTGGTTCCGCCCCACACCCACCGAATATGACTGGCTGATCAAAGTGGGGTCGCCGCATCGGTGTCCAGATTGCGACGGCAAGGTGACCGTCTTCGACACGCTCGATCCGGACGACCATCTGCAAGAAGACATCATCGACGGCATGTATCGGGTGGTCTGTTATCGGCACGAAGTTGGCCGGTGCGACGACTGCGAGGCGTGGGTGCAGCAACCGGGTGAAGGCGAGATTCTCGGCAGTCACATCGGTCCCCACTTGCGTAGCATCGCCGTGTATTTACGCAACGTCATCGGCATCAGCTACCGCAAGGTACCTCAGATCGTCGAAGAGATGTTCGGCATCACCTTCACGCCTGCCGCCCTGATCGGCTTTGAAACGGCGCTGGCCGAGAAGGCGGAACCGGTCGCCGACGACATTGCCAAGAAGCTTAGCAGCAGCGACGGCCCGGTGCACGCCGACGAAACGTATTGGACGTTGGACGGAAAGCGAGCGTACTACTGGATGCACGGTGACGAGAAGTTCATTCACTTCCAATTCGATACATCGCGTGCCGGTCAAGTGTCACGCAACATCCTCGGCGACGATTTTACAGGCACGCTGGTAACCGATTGCTACTGCGGATACTTTGCACATGTGGCGGGCGCCAAGCAAAAGTGTCTTTCGCATCTGGCTCGCAGGGCACGCGATTGGCAAAAGCTTACCGAAGAGGGCTCACTCGACTTCGCGTTTTTTGAGGCCATCAAGCAGTTCGTCAAGCGGGGCTGTGACTTCCATCGTCTACGCCTCAAAGGGAAACTCACCGGCGAGCAGGAAGCGGTGGAGAAGGCTTGGCTACGCACGGAACTGTTGCGTCTGGAAACATGCGAGGTACGCCATGACAAGGCGTTGACGTTGCAGGCCCGCCTGCTCAGGCACCACGATGAGTGGCTGGTCTTCCTGGATGACGCGCGCGTGCCACCCACAAACAATCTTGCAGAGCGTGCTTTGAGGCCGCTGGTGGTACTGCGAAAGATCACGTTCGGACATCGCAGCGCCGCGGGTGCCACGCGAATGGCGACGATCATGACCGTCGCGGAAACGGCTCGTCGTCACGGCCACCGCGCCACTGCGATTTTCTTCAAGCTCTACAGTCGTCCGCCGAATCGCGTCATGCGTCACCTGTACGCGGCGGCCTCACCACCAGACGCGTGAGCAGCGCTGCTGTTGCCCCAGCTGTGAGTTCCATGGCACCCGTTGGCTGAGGGCAACCACACCGACACGACCGCTCGGCGCAATGTAGACCCCGGGCGTCTTCGCTGCTGCGCCGGCCTAAATATTGTCTGCATCGTGTCTGCAGCGGTAGCTCGCCCTGTTGCCGCGATGACTCTACCCGCTGACTAATACACCTGGTACGAGGCCTGGTCCCTCCAATTCAACCGGCCGACGAACCCGATCGGAAGCGGGCGCGCGGACTAAACTGTTACAATTGCCCAGTCAACCACAACGGTACCTGACACCTTTTCAAGTCGCCATGACAGTGCTTTTCCGGTCACCGATGAATCG
>CAYZLP010000962.1:1547-2415 GCA_964478635.1 uncultured Caldilineaceae bacterium | reverse complement strand
TGGCTCGACTTCCGCAACCGGCGCATGAAGAAGATGCTCGTGCCCGACGTGCCCGCAGTCGGCAAGAAGAATGACAAGGGCAAGAACGACAAGGATGATAAAGGTAAAGGCATCAAGCCGGACATGCCGGGGCCACTCTAGTGCCGGGATCTAAGGAGAATCATTCCAATGAGTGTTGAATCACGAGGCCCCAGTCTTCCTTTCCCGCCGACGCCGTCGGCCAGCAAGGTCGGGCGGACGTTGCAGGAATCCGAACATGAATGGCGGCGGACGCCGCGCCGGATCCCCGAAGATGCGCCCAATATCGTCATTTTTCTTACCGATGATTCAGGCTTTTCAAACATGGAGACCTTTGGCGGCCCAGTCCATTCGCCGACGATGAGCCGCTTATATGAGCGAGGCATTGCCTACAACGCTTTCCATACGACTGCCATGTGCTCGCCAACTCGCGCATCATTGCTGACCGGGCGCAACCACCATCGGGTCGGCGCCGGTATCATTGCCGAGTTTGCCAATGATTTTGACGGCTATGTCGGCGAGATCCCCCGCTCTGCAGCGACGATGGCGCGAGTGCTGACCGACTACGGCTACGATACGGCTGCGTTTGGCAAGTGGCACAACTCGCCGATCACTGCCCTGACGCCGGCCGGCCCCTTTGATCAATACCCCACCGGTCTAGGCTTCAACTACTTCTATGGCTTCATCGCCGGAGAGACTTCTCAGTATGAACCGCGCTTGTGGCGCAACACGAATCCGATTGAGCCGGAACACAGCGACGACTATCATCTGACCGAAGATCTGGCCCGCGATGCCGTTGACTATATCCGCACCAATCGGGCATTGAATCCGGACAAACCTCTCTTTCTCT
>CAYZLP010000962.1:0-1537 GCA_964478635.1 uncultured Caldilineaceae bacterium | reverse complement strand
TCCCCACCAAGTGCCTGCTGCATGGGCCGATAAGTATGCCGGTCGCTTCGACGACGGGTGGGAGGCGCTGCGCGCCGAGACCTTCGAACGCCAGAAAGAACTCGGCTGGATTCCTCAAGAGACAGAGTTGCCGCCCATACAGCCCAACATGGGGCGCTGGGACGAGATCCCCGACGAGCAGCGCGCCTTCCAAACGCGCTTGATGGAGGTCTACGCCGGTTTCCTGGAACATACCGACACACAGTATGGCAAGATCGTTGACGAGTTGGAAGCCGAGGGTATCCTCGACAACACGCTGATTTTCTACATCGGTTCAGACAACGGCGCGTCGGCAGAAGGGCAGGCGGGCACCATTTCGGAACTGCTTGCGCAGAACCTGCTCGACGTGCCCGTGGAAGAACAAATCAACGTGTTGGAGCGGGACTATGGCGGCTTGCGCGCGCTGGGCACGCATCTGGTCGATTCCATGTATCACCACGGCTGGGCGTGGGCGGGCGATACGCCCTTCAAGTCAACCAAGCTGACCGCTGCCCATTTTGGCGGCACGCGCACGCCACTGGTCGTCTCCTGGCCGGCGCAGATCAAACCGGACGCCACGCCACGCCCACAGTTTCATCACGTGAATGACGTTGCCGCCACAATCTATGACGTCGTGGGTATTGAACCCCCATTCGCCGTTGATGGTTTTGAGCAAGATCCCTTGGACGGCGTCTCCATGGCTTACAGTTTTGGCGACGGCCATGCCGAAGGCCAGAAGAGTATCCAGTATTTCGATATCTACGGTAGCCGCGGCGTCTATCAAGACGGCTGGTTCGCCTGTGCCTTTGGCCCGCGTGAGCCGTGGAATCGGACTGGCGCCAATATCGCAGAGTGGAATCCGGACGAAGATCAGTGGGAGCTCTACGACCTGACAACGGACTTCTCGCAGGCCAAAGATCTGGCGGAGGCCATGCCGGAGAAGCTCCAAGCCATGAAAGACACTTTTACCATGCAGGCAACCGAGAACAAGGTTTTCCCGGTTGGCGGGGCGTTTTACACCAGCGTGCTCCACCCTGAGCAGATCCGTTCATCCACCCTGACCGAATGGACATTTTATCCGAGGCAGACGCGCATCCCCGAGTCGATGGCGCCCAAGTTTGTCAGTGGCTTTTCGACCAGAGCCGTGATTCATGTCCATGTCCCGGCAGGCGCATCGGGTGTCCTCTACTGCGTGGGTGGTCTGGCAGGCGGTTTCACGGTCTACATGGATGAGGGCCTGCTCTGTGCCGAATACAACACGCTGGGTATCTACCGCTACAAGGCTCGGTCAGAGGCGCCAATCCCAACCGGCGACGTGACCCTTGAAGTCGACCTCTTCTATGACGAAAGGCGCCCTCATGCGCCTGCCGACATCATCCTCCGGGCTGAGGGGAAGGAGGTCGCCCGGGGCCGAGTTGAACGGTCGGTCCCCGCCGGCTTCACCGCATCAGAGACCTTCGACATCGGCATCGATCTCGGCTCCCCCGTCGCGCTGGACTACCATGATCGTGCGCCCTTT
>CAYZLP010000961.1:0-2415 GCA_964478635.1 uncultured Caldilineaceae bacterium | reverse complement strand
CGTAGTTCGCTCATGGGGCGGGAAACTTTCACGAAAACGGTTGCGGTCCGTGGGGTTATACGGTAAAGATACAAAAGAGTCCCGCTCCTGCGCAAGTTTCCTGATTGAAGGTATTTTTCTGCAAAGATCCTCGTACCCCGTCTCGGCGCTGTGCCTGTGTTACAATTGTCGATGGACTGCAATCGGCGGTCGCGGGCTTTGGCCCCTTCCTGTCACGAATGGAATCCGTCGGAGGAAAACGGTCTGAATCTGGTCGAAACAAAGCTCCCCAATCAGGCGTTATGATTCCGTATGGTGTTATCTGTCGGTCAAATTGATGATTGAAAGAATATTCCGGTAATCGTAGGTGCGGTTTCCAACCGCACGATCCTCCCGGAACCCCAGAGGTAGATGGAGCCCGTGCGGTTGGAAACCGCACCTACGGTATTGCCAGATTATTTCGTTAACCTTCAACCTGCCGGACGATCCGGTTGACCAGAGATGTCACGCTGGTAGCGGTGACCTACGAAACTCATGATCCCGTAGCGTCTTCGGTTTAGACAAGCCCGCCTCCGGGTGAATGGCCCCGCTGCCGGCGAATCGCTCGATCCGAGTAGCGCCATTTTTCTCCCATGAACGCCTGGATCAGATCCAGCACGGAACGTTCGCCGAAGAAGTGGCGACGATAGGCGCCGTGGCCGAGAAATCCGTCGTCCCGCCGCAGCAGGCCGGGCCGCAGTTTGTGTTCGGGCAGGTGGTTCTTGCCGTGGAGCACCTCCAGGAAAGGTTTGGGAAGCCAGTCAACGCCCTCCAGAATCGTCCGCATCTCGGCCGAGGCCGCAACGACGGCTGCATCGTCACGGAGATCCACCTTTTCCATAATCGCATCGATGCGTTCGGCTACCGCGTCGAACTCGTCGAAGCCGCCGCCGACCAGCTTGAGGCAGCGGGTCTGGGCATGGTATTCCCCACGGTCGCGCGCCTGGACCCGCACGCTGCTCAGCTTGACCAACTCCGTATAGGCGCCCACAAGCCAGAGGACAGCATAGACCGACCACAGACGATAATCGCCAAAGGCTTTGTAGCTATGGGCAATGAGCCGGTCGTTGCTGCGAATGTAGGCCTGCGTCAGCGTCTCCAGGGGCTCGAACGCCGGGGCCGAATAATCGCCCGTCTCCCGCGCGTTGAGCAGCAGATGGGCCAGAAGGCAGGTGCTCATCATAGAGACGTAGAGCCCCTTGGAAAAGAGCGGGTCGATGAAGCCGGCGGCATGGCCCAGCAGCGCGAAGCGGTCGCCGACCACCCGCTTGGACGCATATTGGATGCGCCCGGTGCGCGTCCACGGACGGACGGCGCGGGCGTGCGCAAAGTGCCGCTCGATATCGGGATAGCGGGCGATGAAGGTTCGGAACTCCTCTTCGGGCGTCAGATCCGGTTGGGGTGGATGGATCCGCGGGTCGAGCATCAGGCCCACGCTGCAGAGGGGATTGGTTGCGCGTGGGTGGTTGTTGAAGGGGATTACCCAGAGCCAGCCCCCCGCGAAGACGTGATGGAGCGTCCCCTCGGCCACGCTAAAGGGCAAGCCGTACGCCGTTTGGGAGGCACCCACGGTATGAAAATCCGGAACGCCCACCATGTGGGTAAAGAGCGCGCGGGAGTGGGTCTGCAAGTCGTACTCGCGCAACGCATACCGATCGGCCAGAATCGAGCGAAAGCCGCCGGCATCGACGACGAAATCGGCCATGTAGCGCTCACCGGACCCCGTCTGGACGGTGACCTCCCCTTCGTCGAGCGTGACATCGGTAACGGGCGTGTCCTGCAGCACGGTCGCGCCATAGGCGACGGCCGTTGTCATCATGAAGTAGTCGCTGTCCTGGCGATAGAGGTGCAGCTCATGGCCGTGGGGCTGCCGGGGTATGACGGCCTGGAGCGTGCGCTGCCGGTCGTGGGGCGCGCCGGGTTCGTGGTGCAGATAGCTGAAGTGGCGCTTCACACCGTGGGAGGTGCCGATACGCGTGAAGAAGTTCTCCGAGCTAAAATAGGCCAGCTCGGGCACGTCGTACAGCTCAGCCAGGGCGCGCATGGTCTCGGATGTCTCCAGGATCATGGATTCGCCGATGGCGAAGCGCGGGTGGCTCTTGGCTTCGAAGATCACGACGCGCAGGCCCTGACGCGCGAGGACCGCGCCCAGAGCCGACCCGGCAATTCCCGAGCCGATAATGGCAACGTCAAACCGATTGGATGAGAGACTCACGACGAAGCTCCTTTGTGCGTAGCTGCACAGCAAGATGGCGTATGCAGAAGACGGCGTATGCGGAATCCGTTACCTGCGTTCCGGCACGTCCAGCACGCTGACCGTGTGATGTGTAAGCGCAAATATGCGCGCGACGTCACGGCGGCTGATGGAGAGGGTGCTGGTGTTGACCAGAGGATGGC
>CAYZLP010000960.1:0-2424 GCA_964478635.1 uncultured Caldilineaceae bacterium | reverse complement strand
AGTTCGAAGATTTCAGACCGACCCGTTCAGAATGACAAAAACCATCTTAACAGAGCACTAGGCGGATTTACCGAATTTACGCGGATTTTCATCTAGATCGATCTGCGGGAATCCGCCAAATCCGCTCAACCCGCGTTCTATCCGACCGATGGCTGAATAGTCTCAATCCGGCATTCCAGGCGAACGTCCTCCCAGAGGCTGTGCGGGCCGCAGCCTATGCCATTTTACCATGCAAGCGAAGGGAATGGAGAAGCGCCTGGTCAAGCGGGGACTCGGCCCCCCAAGCGGCGGGCCATGCGGGGCGTTACGGGCACGAGGATATGTCCCTCGGCCAGCGATCCGTAGACGCGGCTGTGGGTCGGGCCATGATGCCAGAGATAGGCGGCCACATAGGCGCAGGTCACTGCGTCTAGACGATCTTCGAATTCCTTGAGAGCCCGCCCCCGCAGCGAACGAATGTCGACGCCGTCCAGCAGTTCCGTCATCCCACCCAACGGGGGCTCGGCCTGCTCGAGACTTCTGAGGAGCGCAGCGTATTCCTCGAAGGCGGCCCAGCGTTCGGCGTAGCTGCGCCGGCGCGCTTTGTACTTGAGCGTGACCGGCAGGTCAAACAGGCTCACGTGGGCCGGATGGGGATAGACTTCGCAAACCCTGCGCCAGTCAGCCGGAAGAATGTCCCCCTGGTGAGGGATCGACGTCTGCTCCGCAAATCCGTGGGCCTCGGCCAGCAGTCCGACCAGGGCTTCGCCGCGGACCTGTCCGTTTCGGGTCAGGAGCCGCCGGTTGGCCGGCAGCGCACCGGCTTCGAAGCGACGCCATTCTGCACTGAGCGCCCGGTCACAGGCGCGAGAACCGGTTTGATTGGGCACGCGCAGGGGCGCATCCACGGCCACGACCGCGGGCGTGCGATCCGGCAAGTGGGCGCCGATCCACCGGAGAATGGCGTCATCGTCGCCCAGATCGCCGGTGACGGCCAGGAGGCGGCCATCGCGCAGGAGCGCGCCGCCGCTGGGGTTGTGCGGGCTCCAGGCCAGATCGAGGCCGAAAAAGGCAGGTGTGGAAAACGAATCGGTCATGACGTTACCAGAGGAGTGGTGCATCGCCCTGGGGGTAGTGGCCGAGTCGCCGGCGTAAATCGTCGACGCCTGCGGCCGTGAGGTCAAAAGCTGCCCCCTCCCAGTAGAAGGACGGCAAAGTCTGGGTGCGACCGACGACGGACGCCAGTCCGAGGGGCTGGGTGCGCCATTCCTCTTCGTGGACGAGCCCGATCATGGCGTCGCTGAGTCCGGCGGCCAGGGTTTCCACGGCTTTGGCGCCGGTGAGCCGCGCCAGCGCTATGTCGGCCTCGCTCACGGCCAGACGACAGCTGCGCTGGATCAGGTCCGGGCGGATCTGGCGGCAGCGCAGCCCAAGTTCGTGAAAAATGCGGGCGGCCAGGTAGGGCGCCACGCCGGCAGCCAGGCTCAGCAGGCGTTGGCCCGAGGCATCGCGCGGGGCCGTTGTCTGCTTTTCGGCCAGATAGTTGCCCTCCTCATCCTGCACCCCCTCCGCCGCAACAATGAGGCAGACTTCATGCCGGGCATAAATCTCCCCAACTTGAGCCAGCAGATCCGCTTCATTCAATCGCGCCTCCGGAACCAGCAGCATGTGAGGCGCGCCGTCCGGGCGGCGCAGGAGTGCGGCGGCCGCAGCAAGCCAGCCGGCATGGCGGCCCATGAGTTCAATCACGACGACATCATCAAAATGGCGCATGCTGTACAAGTCCAATCCGACGTTTTGGACCATTTCGCTGATGAACCGGGCGGCGCTGCCGTAGCCGGGAGCAACCTCCGCGCCCACCAGATCGTTGTCGATGGTCTTGGGCATGCCCACGATCCCGACAGGGGCATGCTGCTGATGGGACAGGGTTGCCAACCGATGTGCGGCCGCCATGGTGCCGTTGCCGCCGATCAGGGCCACGCCGCCGATACCCCGATCGACCAGCAGTTCCAGCGCATGCTGGAAGTCGCCTTCACTGGGCCGGTAGCGCCCGCCGCCCAAAGCAGCGCCCGGTTGGCGGCTCAATCGGCCGAGTTGGGGGCGGGTCAAGGTAGTCAGTTCGACCCAGTCACCGCTGCGCAAACCTTCCAATCCCAGGCGTGCGCCGAAGACGCGTTCGATGCGACGGTTCTCTTGGGCCGCTTCTACGAAAGCGGCCAGTGATGCGTTGATCACGGCAGTCGGGCCGCCGCATTGCGTGATGAGCAGATCCATGGGCCCTCCTAGCGAGGGATAACGAGTGTCGGTCTGAAGCGTTGGGTGCGGTTCAGATTTGGGTTGGACTTCCGGGAAGGGGCCAGATGAATCAGCGTTTGCGACGTTTCGCTTGACCCCTTCCCGGAAGTCCCACTTAGTGCGCGCGGTCGCGAAGGGTCGCGAAAGGTA
>CAYZLP010000959.1:0-2426 GCA_964478635.1 uncultured Caldilineaceae bacterium | reverse complement strand
ATAGCGTTTGTCATCGGACAGGCCGATCTCGTCCAGACCGCGCCCCAGGGCCGTAACAAGACGTCCCAGCCGGATGTCGCTGTAGCCGACCAAAGAGATGCTGTTCGGAAAAAGTAACAGCTCTTCAAATGCGATCTCAAAGGCCTCGTGGCGTGGCGCGATCGTCTGGAAGCGGCTGTGAACCTTGTCGATGTCGTCCGGCTGAAAAGTGGGGGGCCAGGCAGAGAGACGTACATTGCGAATCGTGGTGTGCAGCGATGCCAGGGGATAGTAGTAGTGTTCGGGCGCGATCGCGCGCAGCGGCGCGATGATCTCTGTCTCGACCGTGGCTGCCAGGTCGGCCGGTGGGAAGACGACGGTTGTCAGGCAGCGTGCCGGGTCGCGGGCATAGTCTTCGCGCCGTGGCGTTGTGGTTGCCTCCCGCAGCAGCACGGTGTTGTCGCGGCGAATTCGCGCGACGAGGGCACGCTGCCGGTCACGGTAATCACCGGTCATCGCTTATCTGGGTTTTTTGCTGCTCAACAGCATAGAGCAGCGCACCGGCTGCAGTTGCGTACCCTGCATTTTCGGGCATGTCCAGCGGCATGCCGAAGAAATGGCTCACGCGTTCGATGGCCATGCGCATACTCGCCATATCGGTCAGGTGGCCCGTAAACACCGCGCGCGAAAGCTTCTCGCCATGTGCGGCCGTCACGGCCAGGGTGCCCACGACCTGACCGACCAGGGTCACGATACCCGCTGCCAGGTCTGTACGGTCGGGGGTGCCGGCCGCGCGCGCGATGCGGCCGAAGTTGACGGCCGTCGTGTCCGGCGGGAGGCTCCCGATAGAGCCCATAACGACATCGCTCAGGGCCAGATCGACGCCATTCGGATTACCGGCCAGTGCCAGTTTGTCGATCATCGTGGGATCGGCTGTGCCCAGCAGCAGGCGGCCGAGCCCCAACATGGTTCCGCCGCCGACGCCCGAGCCGATGACGTGGGCATAGGCATGCCCTCGGGCCGCCATGTAGGCTGTGCCCGAACCGGCGCTGACGACGAGCAGCGGTTCGGCCAGCAGCGCGGGATCGTCCAGTCCGGCCAAAGCCTGGCCTCCCCGAGCAATGGCCTCCAGTTCGCCCACGGGCACGATGGGTACGCCTTCGATCCTCTTCGGCAGCAGCCGATGACGCCCGCCGGTCGTCGCAATCAGGTCGACGACGCTCAGATCGGTGCCGCAGCGGGCCAGCAGATCGATGACCTGGACAGGCGATGGCTCGCCATGGGTGCTCTGTTTTGCCGTGCGTATCCTGCCGTCTACGACCGTGATCACGTCTGTATTGCTAATGCCGTAGTCGATGGCCGCGTAGTTGCCGGCCAGGAAAGATAGGTTCATCTTTGTCCATTCCTCCAGAGTGAGTGGCGCTACATCGAGAGCGAACCCTTGCGGAAATCGCTTTTGCCCAAGATGGCGTTGATCAGAACGGGATGTCCCTGTCGGGAGATGGCCTGAGCCTGGGCCAAGACTTCGTCTGCAAGCTCGGGGTCGTCGACCCGCAGCCCCACTGCGCCGAAGCCTGCGGCCACCCGATCGTAGTCACTGTAGGCCAGGGTTGTGCCGATATCGTCGCCCAATAAGTCGACCTGATCCCGCGCGATCTGCGTCCAGCCCGCGTCGTTACCCACGACGGCTGTCACTGGAACACCGTGGCGCACGAAGCTGTCGAATTCGGCGAGGCTGTAGCCGGCGGAGCCGTCCCCATAGAGGATCCAGACTTCGGCCTCGGGATGAACCAGTTTGGCCCCCAGCGCGAAGCCCGCGCCTACACCCAGCGTGCCGAATGCACCCGGGTCGAGCCACGTGAGGGGGCCGCGGGGCTGGAGAACGTAGGATGCCGTGCCCACGAAGTCGCCTCCGTCAGCGACCAGAATGACGTTGTCCCCCATCAGTCGATTCAACTGCTGCAACAGATGCAGCGGATTGACATGTGCGGACCGCTCCCGGGCCTGCGCGTCGATTTCGGCGTTGCGGGCATCGTCCCGCGTGCGCAGCTGGGCGAGCCACTCTGGGCGCGCCGGCAGATCGTCCGCCCGCTCGGCCAGGGCACAGAGGAAGCGCCCCGGATCGCTCAACGCGCCGATCGCGGGCTTTCGGTTCTTGGTCAGATCCTCCTTGGACCGATTGACGGAGATCAGGGTCGCCGAACGCCGGATGTGATTGCCGTAATCCAAGCGAAAATCGATGGGCACACCGGCCAGAAGCACCAGATCGGCCTCTTTGAGGGCCGCCCGTCGCTTGTGGCGCAACTGAAGAGGATGGTCGACGCCCAACAAGCCCCGGGCCATGCCTGAGAGATAGACCGGCACGCCGATCCCGGCCACGGCTGCGGCGACCCGGTCGATGGCCGGCGCGTCCAGGGTCGCCTGGCTGCCCACCAGCATCACGGGGC
>CAYZLP010000958.1:0-2439 GCA_964478635.1 uncultured Caldilineaceae bacterium | reverse complement strand
AGCCACCAACCGCCTGCCAATAGAGCGAAGGGGCCGATCACCCAAATGGCCAGAAGCTTGGCATAGAGGGCCACTCCGCCGGCGAAGGCGCTGATCCAGAGCGCGGCCGACCGGCCGCTGCGCAGCCAACTGATTCCTTGCCAGATGCAGAGCAAGGTCAGGGGTTGGGTCAGATTGGTGACAAAGATCCCTTGACGGCTCCAGAAAACGAAGCTCGGCGAAGCAGCCAGCAGCGTGACCGCGATCAGGCCCGCAGTGGAGATGGCGACACGCCCGCGGTTTGCGGGCAGGGTTCGCCAGGCAAGCCAGGTGGAGAGCGTCCGCTCCAGCAGAAGCAAGGCGCTCAGGCCGATGAGGATCGAAAGCATGCGCAAATTAGGTACGCCAATGCCGGAAAGGCCCAGAAATGGCAGCGCCAGGTAGACGTTGAGCGCGCCGATATAGTCCTGGACCATGAGCGGTAACTCGATGACGCCCAGACTGAGGCTTGCCCCCCGAAAGGCCGTGATCGGCGCGCCGGTCAACAGTTCCAGCGCGTTGATTCCCGCTTCTTTTGCTTCGTCATAGTGGAGACCGGGCAAGCCCAATTGGCGGATTGCCAGCCCGAGATAGAGAAGCAGCGCGCCGCCCAGCCAGAGCATCGGTCCGAAGCGCGTCCAGCCCGACCCGGGGTCACGTTGTGTGGATCGCGTCATGCCGCTGCCCTATCGGGCCAGGAGGTAAATTTCGCTGACCATGCTCTGGTAATTGTGCCCGCTGGCGTACACACGCAGACTGTTGATGCGCGCGGGGCGGGTTGCGGCCAAAGCCTCCATCAGATTAGGAGACTGGTAAGTGTACCAGTTATAGGCCGGAATTTTGCTGCCGTCGGGCACGACGCGGCTGGGATCGTCCGGGTCTCGATAATAGAAACCGTGTCCCCAGCGCAGTTCCTTGCCGTAAACGTCCACATATTCGATTTCGACGCGCAGGGGGAACTCTGAATTGAGGTAGCCTGCGCCGGCCAAACTCTGATACATGAGGCGCACGTCCAGCTGGACTACGAGTTCGTCAAAGACGTTGACGTCTTCGTTGATCTCCTGGAAGATGCCTACCTCGGTATGAACGCCCTCTTCTCCCTGGCGATTGAAGTGAGCCACCCGCCGGCCGTCCCGTTCGATTATGCTGACCGTTCCGTTTTCCACATTGGGGGCAATGTTGTACTGGCGCCAGGAATCAGCCATGGACTGGGTGAAGTCGCCGTTCCGCACCAGGTTGCGTTCCGTTGCCGCGACTTTGACGACGGTCGTATCGCCGCTGCTCCACATGGCGTCGCCCGCGGTTGCGACCTGGCCCACACCTGCTGCATCGGTGAAGATCGCTTCCCCCGACCGGACGGTCATGTCGGTTCCATCCGGGTCGACGGCAATGTTATAGCTGCCGGCGGCAAGCTCCACCACACCCTGAGGTGTCTCCAATTCGACATGGAGCGGCCTGCGATCGCCGCTGTTGGTGAAGACGCGTGCTTGTCCCGCATTCAGGCGCAGGCGGACCTGATACGGCTGATTGCTGCGATCGAAAAAGGGGCGACGCAGGCGCAGAAGCTCCAGGTCCGTGCCGGGATAGACCTGAACGCTGCCCAAGAGCTCACCGGAATCCTCATCTTGCATGAGGCCCACCGTTCCCTGGGTTGAGTCGTCGGCTGCCAGAATGCGGCTGCCTTCGCCGACGTCGGCCCGTTCGGTCGTCACGGCAATGGGTTCCGCGCTATCGGCCGGATAGAGCAGCAATGTGCCCTGGGTCGGCTCCAACTCGGCCGTTTCGATCACGGTGAAGTTGTTGACCGTATAGCGCAGGCTCAACGGAATCGCAATTAGCAATGCGACAAATACGGTAAAGGAGCCGAGGAGCACGCCCCAGGCCATGCGTTCCGGGTTTTCCCGCCATCGTGCCGATCCGCGGGCCGCTCCCGCCTCGGCGAGCGTTGTCGATTGGGGTGTACTGGTTATGTTACTGCTCATGCGCCACTTTCGTTCGTATCGCTCCGGCCGGCGTCATCCTCTGCATCTTCCGCTGCGTCTCCGGCGCCTACATCCTGACCCTGCGCTTCAGCCTCGGCCATGGCCTGCTGCACGCGATTGAACCATGTCTGGGCGTCTCGATCGGCCGGGTTCACTGCCAGCGCCGCCTGAAACATGGCCGCAGCTTCGGCCAACTCGCCGCGCTCTTTGCGGATCAGGCCCATATGGTAATGAACGTTGGGCGCTTCGGGGTCGGCTTCCAGTGCACGCGCATAGGCCGCCAAGGCCCGTTCTTGATGCTGGGGTCCGGCTAGCTCCAGGCTTCCCAATTCCGCTGCGGCCAGGTTCGTCCACCGCATGGCATTGTCCGGGTTGGCCGCAGCCGCCGTGGAGAGGACCTCGACGGCCTTGCGCCATTTGCGTCGGCGAGTGTAGGCGC
>CAYZLP010000957.1:0-2439 GCA_964478635.1 uncultured Caldilineaceae bacterium | reverse complement strand
TGGCACAAACGAGTCTGGTCAGCCATGGATTGTTCTGCCGGTGACTGTCACCCGGGCGCGACACAGCGCTTCTCGTCTAGGCCCCGCTGGCACTGCGGTAGATCCACCAGGCCAAGAGCACAAGCGCAATGGTTACAGCGACGATCAGCCACGCTGCCGCACGCGAGAGTTGCTGCTGAGCCGAAGTGGTTTCGGCCTTTGCATTTTTCGCGCGCTCCGCCTCCGATGAAACCGGGATCAGGGGCTGCAGATAGCGTGTCGACTCGGCTAGCGCGCTCGTGTCGCCGTCAAAACCGCGCAGCGCCTTGCCGTAGCGTTCTTCAATCTCAAAGAGCTGCTGACGCATGGTTGCATGGTAGCCGGCCGGAACGATCCCCGAGGTCACAACTGCAACATAGGCATGTTTCGCCGTTTCAATCAGGATCGTGCGATCGCCGTAGCGAATGGCGTCCAACTCACCCTCTTCGCCGCGCCCGAAGGCATCCTGAACGAAGTCACGAATGGCCGTCAACATGCTGCCGATGATGTCCGAGTCATCGGCGCTCTCTCCTGTTGCGCTGAGATAGTTGAGCAGGATGCCGGTTTCCCGATCGATGAGGAAGATGCGCCGGACCTGAAAGGGCAGCAGGCTGCGCATGGTCAGTTCGGCATGAGACACGCCGCTGATCTGCGCGCGGATACGCCGGGAGATGACCTCCGGGCTAAAGGTATTGCGCATTTGATCGTCGATGCGCCGGGCCAGGTCGCGCATGGCTTCACTGACCGACCGGGTGACGAGGCGGCCGACAATGGGATAGAGGGCTTCGACCATCTGATCCTTGGATTCATCGATGCTCTGCTGAATCGAAGATGCCATGACGGGATAGAGCGCCTCGACCATTTCGTCTTTGGAGTCGTGGATGCTCTTGCGGATGGAGTTGGCCATGATCGGGGTAACGGTGTCGATCAGGGCCTGTTTGTCTTCAATGCGTAGGGTGATGGATGTAATCTGGTCCTGGACCCGGCTCAACTCATGTTCCAGGTCCTGCGCACGCTGCTGGTAATGACCCAGCAAGATCTGGCGCAGGGCCTCCAGATCTTCATCTTCGCTGGACATGACGGTGTATCCGATCGGTTTGGCTGGCGTGGACTGGGTTTGCCCTCCAGCCTGCGCCTGCCTCAATGCCATCGTCTACGGTTAAGAGGTTCAGTCCGACGCTAGCCGTCGATTTCATCGGCAAGCTCGTCCAATAGTTGATCAAACATGCCGCCGTTTGATTCGGCCTGCAGATTGGCGCCTAGTTCGATTAACAATTGGCCCAACGTCGTGCGCTCGACCTTGGCGTTGGTCAATTGATCGGCATTTTCCCGCAACTCCAGACGGATTTCTTCGCCGGTATGGCGCAGTTGCTGCTGCAGTTGGTCCAGCTGGCCGGTTGCAAACTGGTTGAGTTCCTGGATGCGCTGCCCGATCCGATCCTCCTGATCCTTCAGTTCCTGGGCAAGCCGGTTGTCGAGATCGCGTACCCTGCCGGACTGCTGCTGCTCCAATTCGTCAAGACGGCCGCCAAGCTGCTTGCCGTTTTCCTGTATCTTGTCGGACAGGCGTTTGTCTAGTTCTTGAATCTGCGTGCCCAACTGTCGCAGCTGCACGGTGAGCTGTTCGTTGACTTGCGAAAGCTCTTGTTGAATGCGCGCTACATCGCGGCCGATGGTATCGAAGCGTTGATTGTACTCGCGCATCTGGGCGCCGAAGACGATGTCACGAATCCGGTCGACCTTGTTGCCGCTTTCCAGGCTTTCAAGGCTGGTGGTCACGTCAGCGGTCTCTTTTTTCTTGCTCATGATCCTCTCCCTGTTCCGTTGACGGTAGGTGTTCGCTTGTCGGATTTTCCGTAGACGCTAGGCCATCAATCGATAGCCGATGCCTCTTTCCGTGGTGATGTAGTGTTGCGCGTTGTCGGGGCCGGCGAGCTTCTGGCGGAGCCGGTGTACATGGACGCGCAGAGCATCCTCAAAGATCTCCTCATTGGGCCAGATGCGCTTCAGAAGATAGTCCGTGCGGACAACCGAGTTGCGGTGCTGGAGCAGAATGTGCAACAACTTGCACTCGGTCGGCGTCAGGCCAACCGACGCGCCATCCACGACCGCGGTCTGGGTCGTGATGTTAACCGTCAGGCGGTCGTCAATCCGCACATCGGGCGCCATGGCGTAATTCGTGTCGCCCACTCGACGCAGTATCCGGCGCACCCGGACCAACATCTCGTTAAGGTTGAAGGGCTTAACGATGTAATCTTCCGCAAAATGCTCTATTGCATCAATGATCGTACCCAGATCATCATCGGCTGTCAACATAATGATTGGGAGGTCGCTGTAGTGCAGGATCTCTTCGCAAAATTCGAGTCCGTTGCGTTCCGGCATATGAATGTCGACAATTGCCAAATGGGGCAGGCCGAATTT
>CAYZLP010000956.1:0-2440 GCA_964478635.1 uncultured Caldilineaceae bacterium | reverse complement strand
TGAGCTGCTCCACGGTGATGCTGCCGATATAGCCGGCGCCGCCGGTAACCAGAATCTTCATGGGGTGAGAACTCCTGCCTTGTGGGTTTGTGCTTGATCGATCGTTGCTATGATTATCGCAGATGTGACGCAAATCATGCACACAGCCTCATTTCCACGTTGGTTGACAATCGCCGCCCACTGCTGTATAATTATTTGAAATTTTTCAAATAGAACAAAGACATTCAAATGACCGAACCTATCCCTGAACGCTGGCTGGAAGATGTCGAAACGATCAAAGTGGTGGCCGATCAGCGTCGACTGGCCATTCTCCAGTTGATGCAGGAGCCGACGACGGTGAAGTCGATCTCTGCCGCATTGCAGATTCCCGCATCCAAGCTCTACTACCACATCAACCTACTCGAGCAACACGATCTAATTCGCGTCGTCGATCGCAATATTGCCGGCAACATGGTGGAAAAAATCTACCAGGTGACTGCCCGTCAATTCAAAATCGTCAACCCGCTGCTGCGTTCGGATCTACCCGACGACGCAGCCGATGCGCTGTTTACGGTCATGTTGGAGGAGACCCAGCGTGACTTTTTGCAGGCCTACGCCGTGCGCAACAAAGACGAGCGGACGCCGCCCCGCCACCCTTTCCTCTCCAAAAAGAGCTTCCGGTTGACCGATGAGCAGTTGACTCACTTACATGCCAAACTGTCTGCCCTGATTAAGGAAGTGACGGAACTGGGTGAAGCCAATGTCGATTCGGCCGATCCCCTCTATGATTTGACTCTCGTCTTTTTCAAGCAGAAACCGGAGGTGACCCCATGACGCCCGCAAGCCGCTATCTGATCCGGCTGGCCCAAGAAATCGCGGCGCCCTACACCGACTTGCCGACGCTTAGAGCCGCCATGATCACCGGGTCTGCAGCCAAGGGGCTGGCCGATCGCTATTCAGACATCGACATGACCATGTATTATGCGGACGAATTGCCGGTAGAGGAAGCGCTGAACGCAATTCGCACCCAGTTGGGGGGTGGCCCCCGACGGTGGTTCCTGGGCGACCGTGCGGAAGGTTCTTTTGCCGAGGCATATGGGCTGCACGGCATTGAGGTGCAGATCGGCCATACGCGGATCGATACCTGGGAAGAAACCATTGCCTCGGTTCAGCGTGCGGACGATGTAGCAACGAGCGCCCAGAAGGCCTTGGAAGGAACCTTGGCCTGCAAAGCCCTCTTTGGTGAGGAGTATATCGAGCGCTGGAAGGCCCAAATCGCCGTATTTCCGCCCGAGTTGGCCCGGGCCATGGTCGAGCAGAATTTGCGTTTTTTCGCCCTCTGGGGACTGGAACCCCACTTTCGCACCCGCGACGCAACCATTTGGTACCACGAAATTCTGGTCGAAACGACCCAGCGGTTGGTGGGCGTATTGGCCGGGCTCAATCAGCTCTATTTCACGACATTTCAATTTAAGCGCCAGGGCCGTTTTATCGAGCAGATGAAGATCAAACCCGACAATCTGGCGGACCGGCTAAACGGGCTTTATACGGCTGAGCTCGGGCCGGCTTTGACCGAGCTCGAATCCCTGGTTGCCGAGACCATCGCGCTGGTCGAGCGCCACATGCCTGAAGTCGACACCGGCGCGGCCAAAGCGCGGCTCGGCTGGCGGCAGGAGCCGTGGGAAATGCCGGCCGCCCTGAAAATGGACCGCGGATGACGCTGATCAAGCCGATCTGCGCGGATTTTCATCCCGAGTGATGCAAACTGGCGCATGTGAACTTGGTGTTCAGTCGTATCCTAGAACCACAGCCCCTGGTTCTGCAGGGTTTCGAGCAGCATCCGGCTCACCCGTTCGTGTAATTCCTTGGAGTATTTGAATTCGGACGTATAATAATCCGTCACGCGCGTGATGCCCGCAGCGGCGAGCTTCTCGCGCACGGCTGCAACGGCCGTATAGCGGGCCCAGGCCTTGCGCTCCCGCTCGGCGTGGGCTGCAAGGATCTCCTCGTCCGACAGGCGTCGATAGCGCTCCTGGTGGACGATCAGTTCCAGTGGCAGACGATCGCGTAGGGGCGGATCTTCAGCCGGGTGGCCGAGCACAATGCTGGTGACGGGAAAGACGCCTGCGGGCAAATCCAGGAAATCGATGAGCTTGTCCGCCGCCCACCAGGTCGTACCCATGTAGCAGATGCCCAAGCCCACCGACTCGGCAGCCAGGCAGATGGTCTGGGCCGCAATGACGGCGTCCACGGCGCCGGTCACGAAGCCCAGGAAATCGTCAAAGCTCTGTTTGGAGTTGTTGACCCGGATCCACTCGCGCATGCGGAAGACGTCGGCGCAGAAAGTCAACACCGCCGGCGCCTGCAGGATCATCTCCTGTTCGCCGTGGAAGTAGTAGAGCTGTTCTTTGCGGGCCGGTTCGCGGGTGACAACAACGGACCAGGTCTGCATGTTTCCGGA
>CAYZLP010000955.1:0-2445 GCA_964478635.1 uncultured Caldilineaceae bacterium | reverse complement strand
CGCACGATTGCCCCACCGTCCTCGAATCCCGCCTCGTGGTGGATATGGGCCTGATGCCCGGCCTCCACGGCGCTCGTCACCTTGAGCACGCCTCCTTCGAGATCGGCCTGCTTGATGTTCGGCACGCGGTTGGCCGTGGCGCTGTTCCAGCCGTTGCCGATCGCTGCGGCGAGATTATCCAGGCCGACGGGCCCGCCGTCGAATTTGTTGACGATGGCATCGAGCACTCGGCGGTCCAGGTCATCCAGGCCGAGGCCATCGATCTCCTGTAGAGTCAGGGCTTCCCGGGCAACCTGGGCCGTGATATGGCCGTCGGCCCGCACCTGGGCATAATCGCGCACGCGGCGCAGGAGGCGTAGGGAGACCCGGGGCGTCCCCCGGGAACGGCGGGCAATCTCGTGGGCGCCGTCTGCATCGATGTCCACCTCCAAGAGTGCGGCCGCCCGGCGCACGATCTGCTCGATGGCCGCCACACTGTAGAAATCGAAGCGTTCCACCACGCCGAAGCGGGCGCGCAGGGGCGACGTGATCAGCGCGAGCCGAGTGGTGGCCCCCACTACCGTAAATTTGGGAAGGCTGAGTTGAATGTTCCGGGCGGCCGGCCCGCTGCCCACAACGATGTTGAGCGAGTAATCCTCCATGGCCGGGTAGAGAATCTCCTCCACGGCCCGCCCCAGGCGGTGAATCTCATCGATGAAGAGGATATCGCCCTTGCGCAAATTGGTCAGAATGGCCGCCAGATCGCCGGCTTTTTCGATGGCCGGTCCGGCCGTCACCTTGAGATTGGCATTCATTTCGTGGGCGAGGATGTGGCTCAGCGTCGTCTTGCCCAGGC
Organism: uncultured Caldilineaceae bacterium; assembly: GCA_964478635.1. Classification (GTDB taxonomy): domain Bacteria; phylum Chloroflexota; class Anaerolineae; order Caldilineales; family Caldilineaceae; genus JAGRCP01. The sequence goes on along the minus strand of CAYZLP010000955.1, from coordinate 1,610 downwards.
CGGGCGGACCGTAGAGAAGCACGTGATCCAGGGCCTCGCCCCGCTGCCGCGCGGCCTCAACCAGGATGCCGATCTTGTCACGCAGCCGATCCTGGCCGATCATTTCATCCAACGACCGGGGGCGCAGCGCGTGGTCGATCTTCTTGTCACCGCCCTGGGCTTCGCCCGAAACGGTCCGGGAGGCGCCATCACTGCCGGCCCGGTCTGAGGTTGAAGTAACGCTGCGCTCGTCCGCCATATCCTGTTGCTCGATTGAATTGCGTCATCCAAATATTGTACGTTTGTTCTAACCGCCACGATTATACCAGACAAAGGACCGCCCCGCCACTCTTTTTCGGGCTTGACCTTTGCCGCAAAAGCTGCTATAACCTGTCCTAACTTGTCGCTCGCTCCGATCTCGCACAGATGTTCATATTTTGGATAGTACGTCAGAACTGCTGACTGCTTGCCCAATCTTGTCAAATGGCAAGGAGTAAAAGGATGCCTAGAGAAGAGTTTATCGGTAAGGAGAAGGCCTTTCTCCTGGAAGAACGAGAACACATTGTAGAAGAGTTGGATCACCTGCGCGAGTTTCTGCAGGCTGAAGTGGATGTTGAGCCGGATGAGGGCGATGCTGAGATCTTCGAGCGAGAAAAGAATGCAGCCCTGATCGCCGTCTTAGAGAGCAAGCTCAAGGACATTGATGCGGCCCTGCGCTCCATCGAAAAGGGGCGTTACGGCATCTGTGAGCGCTGCGACCAGCCCATCGAGTTGGAGCGCCTTGAGGTGAAACCGGATGCCACCCTCTGCCTGAACTGCCAACAGGAGGTCGAACGCCTCTCGCGCCGCAACCGGCCCCAGCGACAGTTCAACTGGTAGCGACACCGAGCGTTCGCGCTCGTCTTGCATGTACAGCGCCGGGGCGTGCGAAAGCCGCTTCGGCCTGTACACGACGACTCGGTCAATCTTCCCCAAACCACCATACCCCGCCGGATCAGGCTGACACAAAACAGGCTGACACAGAACAGGATGACCTTGTGACACTGCCCAATAATGTCTATGTCCTATCCCACCCGTTGGCCCAACACAAGTTGACCCTTTTGCGCCGCCAAGAGACGGAGCCAAAGAAGTTCCGCGAAGTGGTGAGTGAACTGGCGGTCATGCTGGTTTATGAAGCGACCCGCGACATGCCGCTGGAGTGGACCGAAATCAGCACGCCGCTCACGGAAACCCGCGCGGCCTTTATCGCCGAGAAAGTTGGCCTCATCCCGATTCTCCGGGCCGGTCTCGGCATGGTCGAGGGCGCCTGGAAACTGCTGCCCCAGGCCGAAGTCTGGCACTTGGGCCTGTACCGGGACGAGCGCACCCTGGAGCCGGTTGAGTATTACAACAAGCTGCCGACGGACCCCACGGTGCAGCTCTGCCTGCTCCTTGACCCCATGCTGGCCACCGGCGGTTCGGCCACGGCCGCGGTCGACGTGCTCAAACGCTGGGGCGCAAACCGGATCAAGTTCCTCTGTCTCATTGCGGCGCCGGAAGGCATCCGGGCCCTCCACGCCGCGCATCCGGACATCGACATCTACGCCGCGGCCATCGACGAGCGTCTGACCGACGAGCGTGACCCCTTCCCT